>JAGXAA010000008.1 GCA_018971765.1 Patescibacteria group bacterium | reverse complement strand
CAAGGAGGCGAGCGAAGCTTACAGCATTTTGTCCGATGAAAAGAAAAGAGCCGAATACGATACTTACGGAAGAAGCGGGGGGAACGGCGGCGGGTATCAAGGAGGACAAGGCGCCGGCGGTTTCGGCGACTTTGATTTTTCCGGTTTTGCCGGACAAGGACAAGCGGGACAGGGAGGTTTTCAAGATTTCGACCTTGGCGACATTTTCGGCGATCTTTTTGGCGGAGGCAGGAGACAGCATGCTAAAAGAGGAAGAGACATATCAATTGATATGGCGATTTCTTTTGAAGAATCCGTTTTCGGCGCGGAGAGAAAAATTCTTATAACTAAAACTTCCGTTTGCGGCGAATGCAAGGGGAGCGGAGCGAAGGCCGGGTCAGACAGCATCACTTGCAATGAATGCAACGGCAAGGGAAGGGTTCACGAGACAAGACGGTCAATCTTTGGAAACTTCAGCACGCAAAAAGAGTGCGCGAATTGTCATGGGACGGGGAAAATTCCCCGAGAGAAATGCCATAAGTGCCGAGGCGCCGGCGTCGCTAGGGGCGAAGAAGAAATCGTCGTCAAAATTCCGGCTGGAGTCGATAACGGAGAGATGGTTCGTCTTGGCGGCGCGGGAGAAGCGGTGCGAGGCGGCGTGTCGGGCGACCTTTACATAAAGCTTCATATAGCGAAGCATCCGATTTTCAGAAAAGAGGGGAACAATCTTCTGATGGATTTGAACATTAAACTCACTCAAGCCATTTTGGGAGGAGAGACGACCATAAAAACTCTCGACGGCGACTTGATTGTCAAAATTCCCGAAGCCGTATCGCATGGCGAAATATTAAGGGTTCGAGGCAAAGGCGTTCCGACCGGAAGAAATAGCCGAGGCGACATAATGATAAAAATAAACATCCAAATCCCGAACAAACTTTCCAAAAATGCCAAAAAAATTATGGAGGAGTTGAAGAAGGAAGGATTATAATAAAAAAATGAAAACAATTTTAGTTGACGCAATCTAATGCGAACGACGAACAAATAGCTAAATTCAGTATGAAAAATATAAAACTCATAATAATTTTATTGTTAACTCTAATAACTTTAATTCCCAAGATAATCTTTGCCTCTTGGTATAATCCAGTATCGTGGTTTGAAGCTGTGATTGATTTATTTAAGAAACCAAGACCAACGCAGGTAATGCCAACTGATAATAAAACAATTGAAGAGCTTTCCAAAAAAATCGATGAATTACAGAAACGATTAGACACAAAGAGTCAGCAAACAGATCAGGTCAGTTATAAAACACGCATTCAGATAGTAGACAAGGCAATACCGGTAGTTTTCTCTCCAACTCAACAAGCGCAAACACGGACCCAAACAGAGCAACCAACACAAACAACTGATAATAACTTATCTAATCAGCAAATAATCGCAAAAGTCAAACCAGCTATTGTTTACATACAATCTAATTACCAAACAGACAATGGTGGTGCTGTAACTTCATCTGGCAGCGGAATGGTTATAAGTAGCGATGGGTATATACTCACAAACGCACATGTTGTATCAAATGTTAGACAATCAACCGTATATCTACCATCAGGCGACTACACCGGAACTGTAGTTGGTAAAGATGAAAAATTGGATATTGCAATTATTAAAATTAATGCCGCCGGCTTATCTAGAGTAGAATTTGGAGATTCAGATATTCTTAGACAAGGCGACGATGTCTTCTCTTTTGGATTTCCTCTGGGAATAAATGCTGATGCGGACTTTAAGGAAGGCACTATATCAAGAAGATTATACGGATACTTGGAAACATCTTTGGAACTCCATCCTGGCAATAGCGGAGGTCCGTTAGTTAATTCTTTAGGACAAGTGATTGGCATTAATACTCTGCAGATGGGAACGCTTATAAACACAATAAAACTTTCAATACCGATCAATATTGTAAAAAGCTACATATCTGATCTTGAAGCCGGAAGATGGATATATCGTAATGACGATAATTTGAATGGCATACAAAAAGGAGTTAAAAATTATCTAATCAGCCAATATGACGAACTTGCGAACAATACTCACTTTGATGATCAATTAGCTGGTGGCTTAGATTATAAAAAGTTGATGGAGACTATCAATATTTTGAAACAAAAAGCTTCTGATTTAAATGCGTACCTAACAGAGAACTACTTGGGTTCATCGGATCTATCCTTTTACCAACAACAAAAATTATCAGATTTCAACAGTTATTGCATGCAAAAGATTTCAGAATATAATCACAAAATAGATGATTATGGTAGTATCATACTCACTGTCTCAAATTTCAATCAAGCTGAACTTTCTTCACAAAAATTATACCTCTTATCAGAGAAGTCCTCGTTTATCCTTAAAATACGACAGATTGCTGATTCCATATAGTCCGTTAAGCATAATCCGGAGAAAATAGATCCGAAATACTATGAAAAAATGCTCGCGTATTTTAACTTGAGCAAAGAAAATATTTTGTATTTTGAACACAATGAAGATGCCGTGAAAAGCGCTATATCTGTCGGTATAAAGACATATTATTATGATAAAGATAAAAAAGATTTAGAAAACCTAAAATTTTTTTTAGATAATAATATTTGAAATTCATGTCCGCCCAGCAGGATTAGGTCACAAGTTTCCTCGCGGACTCGGAACTCGCGACCCCTCCTCGCTGTTCTTCGAGGACTCAGAACATGCTCCGGCCTTCGAATCCTGGCGAGAGCCAAGCAGTTGGCTCTCTCTGGGCGTCCACTCACTCTGTTCGTGTCCGCCCAGCAGGATTCGAACCTGCGACCAATCGCTTAAGAGGCGACTGCTCTACCAACTGAGCTATAGGCGGATATTGGTAAAAATTTAGCAGATTTTGGGCGCTTTGACAAACTAAAAAGCCCCGTCGCTTTGTATTTGCGAACGGGCTTTTTACGGAAGAAAAGCATATCGTTTTCAAAGTTAGATTCTGGTGCCTGAGGTGGGAATCGAACCCACACGAGCTTTCGCCCATAACATTTTAAGTGTTACGTGTATACCAGTTTCACCACTCAGGCTTTATGTTTATTCATATTTCTTCCTCTGTGCGTCGGTTTCAAACTATGACAATTCGGACATAATATTCTCAAATTTTCCAATCTATTATCATGCCTATCTCCGTTTATATGGTCAAGTTCTAATGGGAGATATCCATCCTCACTTCTTGTGGACCAATTGCATTCTTCACAAAATTGTTTTTTTAAATTTTCATTAAATAATCTTTTTTTAAGTTTGAAACTCTGATAGGAAGAATCTTTCCTAAGAATAAGCTCCAAAGGTATAATCGGTTTGCCAATGCCTCTCAATCCTTTATTCCAAGCTTTTCCCTTAAAATGAGAAATATTAAACTTATATTCTTTAATATATTTTTTAATTTGCTCATAATTTCCACCCGCCGCTCTCAACCCTATCTTTTTCAATACTTGTCTGTAACTTGCTGAGTCCCTGACTGCAATTTTTAATTGATAAATTTTCCACGATCTTTTTTTACCAATTTTCACAATTAAATTATAACAAACGGCAAACGAAAAGCAATTCTTAAAGAAAAGACGTATTCCATTTGATTTGAGGCCGCGGTCGGAATTGAACCGGCGCATAGGAGTTTTGCAGACTCCCGCCTTACCACTTGGCTACGCGGCCTTGAATTTTCAAAAAACTGCACTGCGATTAATTCCAATATTTACTTTGAATCGAGAAAGATATTTAGGGATTTAGACATGCTTAATTATTATCCAAAATAGAATCAATTTTTTGCCTGTGTTTTTCGCCGGCGTCTATTTCAAAATCAAAAAAAGGAATTCTGCCCGCTCTGATGTTTTTCTTGGCGAAATCCCTAAACTCCGTTCTTTTGCGCTTGGCAAAATCCAAAACAGCTTTTTCTTTCTCGCTTGGAAAGACCGTAAAAAGTATAGTAGCATATTTGCCGTCTTTTGAAACCTGCGCGCCAGTCACTGTCGCCATTGAAACCCTGTTTGATTCAATGTTTAGAAATTTTGCCGCGGCTTCTTTAATCAAATTTTTAAGTTTTTCGTCTCGTTTTTTCATGAACCCATCTCACTTTTGAACGATTTTATAAGATTCGATTTTGTCTCCGGGAGCTATTTCAATCGCGGCTTGAATCTGGCAGCCGAATTCCATCCCTTCTTTTATTTCCGACACTTTCTTTTTTTGATGCTGCAGTTCTTTTATTTTACCCTTTCCGACTTCTTGATCTCTCCGCAAAATTTTAGCGTCTTCGCCTACGGAAACAAGTCCTGATTCGACTTTTCCTCCGATCACATACTTGTCTTTGGATTTGCTGAAAACGCGTATTATTTTCGCCACGCCTGAAGTTTCTTCAGTCTCAAATTTCGGCGTACTTTCGCGCGCTTTCGCCTCAATCCATTCGGATAATTTGTAAATGACGTCAAAAACTTTTATTTCCACGCCGAGCCGTTCGGCGTAGTTTCTGGCTTTAGGGTCAACGGCGGCGTCAAATCCCAAGATCACCGCGCCTTCTTTGGCGCTCGCTGTCTTCACATCGTTTTCGGAAATGTCGCCGATGCCGGAGCGTATGATTTTTATTCTCACCTTGTCATTTTTTATTTTCTTTATCTCGTGTTCTATCGCCTCAATCGACCCCATCGTCTCGGCTTTCAAAATAATATCGACTGATAAAATATTGTCATCTTCTTTTTCCTTAGAGGAATTTTTTTTTGCGGGAATATTTTCCGTAAAGGCGGCGACATAATTTTCAGCCTCTTTTTTCGTTTCAAAGGATTTGAATGCCGCGCCGACTGCGGGCAGTTCGTTCCATCCGACCACTTTAATCGGACTGGAGAAGCGAGCTTCAGTTATCCTCTCGCCCGTAAAATCTTCAATCAATCTGGTGGAAGCGATGTTTCCGCCACTCGCGATAAACATCCCCGACTTCAGCGCCCCGTCTTTTATTATGAGAGTGCCGGAAATTCCTTTATGGCTGTCCAAATTCGCTTCAATGACAACTCCTTCCGCATTTTTATTCGCGTCGCCTGTGAGCTCCCCCATTTCGGCGACAAGAAGCATCATATCCAAAAGTTCCGAAACTCCTTCGCCTGTCTTGGCGGAAATCGGAACCCACGGCGCCGCGCCGCCGTATCCTTCAAGATAGATCTCATTTTCCGCCAAATTTTGTTTTGTCTTCTCGACGTCAGCTCCAGGTTTGTCTATTTTGTTTATCGCCACTATGTAGGGAATGCCGCTGTCTTTGATGCAAGTCAGAGCTTCAAGGGTCTGCTTTTTTACGCCGTCTTCGGCGGATACGACCAAGACCGCTATGTCCGCAACATCAACCCCCCGCTCTCGAATCGCGCAAAAGGCTTCGTGTCCGGGCGTGTCCAAAAATGTTATTTTATTCTCTTTGCCGGATTTATTTTTATGAATAATTTCATAAGCGGAAATTCGTTGAGTGATGCCGCCGACCTCTTTTTCGGCGACAGTCGTCTTTCTGATGCAGTCAAGCAGGGTTGATTTGCCATGGTCAATATGTCCCATTATGCAAATGACGGGAGGACGCCCGATGATATTCGGTTGTTTATTGTTTGTTTTCATATCTTTAAAAGCTGACAGCTAATGATTTTCAGCCGTTAGCTTATGGCCGTTTAGAATGTTTATCTCCAAGCGCTCGGTATCTACTAGACTTAGACTTGATTTGACTCTTTCGCTCTCAAGAGAGATTCCTTTTCTTCCGCCGTCATCTCGTATTCCGATGATGATTTTTTTATCGGTTTCGCGAAAACGCTTACGCGCTCTCTGGAATACAAACTTGAGATTACCACGCCGTCGCCTTTTTCGTTTACGAAAGCGGTGGAAAAACTTTGATTGCCTCCCGAGCCGTCGCCTTTGAAAGGATTGAAGCGAATCGTCTCAACTCCGGTTATGCTTTTTCTAAGTCTTCGCTCCACATTCTCAAGATATTTTTCCGATTCGTCTTTGTATTCCGTAATCGCCGACAAGTCTTTTCTTATTTCGGAAATAGCATTGTCCAGCGACTGATTTTTTCCGCCTAGAAGCCGGCGCAATTTAATTTCAAACCTGATTAGCCATCCGATGGCCAATATAAGCAATGCTAGTGACGCGTATATTAAATATATATCAGGGATCATATTAATTTTGCATTTTACATTATTTACGAATATTGCGCAATGTTTCGCGTATAAGTAGAATACTGAAATGACTAAAATTTACATGGACAACGCGTCCACGACGCCGATAAGTGAGGAGGTCAAGAAGGCGATGGATAAATATATGACGGATGAATTTGGCAATCCCAATTCTATTCATATGATGGGTGTTGCGGCAAAAAACGCCGTTGAAGGCGCGCGAAAGACTGTCGCTTCAGCATTTAACTCTCATCCCGATGAAGTGATTTTCAATTCAGGCGGAACGGAAGGGAACAATGCGGCGATTTTCGGCGCGTTCAATCATCTTAGAAAAAATGGCGTGAAATATTCAGAAATGCGAGCGATCACAACTAATATTGAACATAGCTCCGTTTTAGAATGTTTTAAAGAGCTTGAGAGAAGAGGGGTAGCAATTGATTACGCGCCGGTAAAAGAGAATGGAATAGTTGATCCTGTGATGATAAAGAAATTGTTGAGACTTGAAACAGTTTTGGTGTCGGTAATGTATGCCAACAACGAAATCGGGACAATTCAGCCCATCAAAGAAATCGCCAAGGTCGTCCGGAATTTCAAAAAAGCCGTCAGCTATAAACTGTTAGCTTCAAGCTATCAGATGTCAGCTAATAACTATCCTCTCTTCCACACGGACGCCTGTCAAGCTCCGCTTTTTCTAAACCTCAATATTCAAGAATTGGGCGTTGACCTTATGACAATTGACGGACAGAAAATTTGCGGACCGAAAGGGATAGGCGCTTTATTCGCAAAAAGAGGAGTTTTAATCGATCCTATAATTTTCGGAGGAGGACAAGAAAGGGGATTAAGATCGGGAACGGAAAATATTCCGCTTATCGTTGGATTATCCAAAGCGATTGAAATTGCCGGTAAAAATAGAATTAAAAACAGCGAGCGACTCTCTAAACTGCTAGATTATTTCATCAAAAAAATTGAGGAGAAAATTCCGCAAGTCGCGCTGAATGGCGACAGGATTCAAAGACTGCCGAACAACATAAACATCTTCATCCCTGGAATAGATTCTGAATTTATCGTTCTTCAGCTTGACGAGAAGGGCATCATCTGCTCGACTAAAAGCGCCTGTCTCAAAAACGAATCGGCTTCTTATGTGATAGCGGCGCTTGGAAGGGATGAAAAATACGCTCAGTCATCACTTAGGTTTTCTCTCGGTTTGGACACGACCAAAAAAAACATCGATTATGTTATTAAAATATTAATCGAATTAGTAAAAGACTTATAGTATTCCAAATTAAAAAATTTAAAAATTCATGTTCTCGGGTCGCAAAAACTCTTTTTATTTTTACTTTTTTAATTTGAGGGTATGGTATTTAAATTCATTCACCCACACAAATTTCCATAACTGCTTGCCTAGACTGTCAAATTGATTTATTATTTAAAAAATGGAAAATCTCACCAAACATCAGCTTATCCTCGTCGCTCTTCTCATAAGTTTCGTAACTTCGATCGCGACCGGCATCGTGACGGTATCGCTTATGGACCAAGCGCCGAAAGGCGTGACGCAGACGGTGAACAGGATTGTGGAAAAAACGGTCGAGAGAGTCATCTCGGAACCCAATAAAGGAAGCAACATTATTAAAGAAACTATTGTCGTCAAAGAAGATGATAGGACTATTGAAGCGATTGAGAAAAACGCGAAGAGCATGGTTAGAATTTACAAAACGGATTCATCAAATGCGGAAACTTCTCTCAAGTCTTTTGTCGGCCTGGGAATAATAATTTCCAAAGACGGCGACATAGCTACTGACGCCGCCATTATCGCTTCGGCTGCTTCCTATTCGGTGGTGTCAAATGACGGCAAAGAATATTCCGTCAAAATAACGCCAACATCCGCTCAGGAAAAGAACATAATCGCTTTTTTAAGAATCATTCCGAAAGAAAAAGAAGTATTATCCTTGACGCCGGCGATTTTAGCCGATTCTGACGCCTTAAAATTAGGGCAGACAGTCATCTCTTTGGGGGGGAAATTAAGAAACAGCGTCGCTATCGGCGTCATCACGAGTTTTATCGAGTCAAATAATTCCAATCTGGAAAATATGACGACGCCCGAAATTCTCGGCATGTCGGGAAAGAATGAATCAACGACGACTGTCGCGACTGGCGCAAATACGGAAAATCTCGCGGCGGCCGCCAATGAATCCGTCAAAGAAAATTCTCCTTTGACCAAAGAAAATAAAGGAATATCGGCCGCCGCGGAGAAGTCAATGATTTTGATTGAAACAAATATAATTCCGAACGACAATACCACAGGCAACCCATTCATCAATCTTTCAAGCGAGGTGGTGGGAATAAGAGTGAAAGCTTCAAGCAACGCCCAAACAATATCGTTCGCGCCGATAAACGAAGTGAAAAATATTTTCTCTGCGGCGTCCGCCTCGCCGACAATGAGCAGTTCATCGAAACAAGGCGTTAATTAAATTCTTTGAATTACGAAACCCAAAAATTTAAGTCCTCGGGTCGCAAAAACTCTTTGTCTTTCAAGGTGTTTTTGCTCAACCAGACTGTAAATTTTTCCGTTTCGTAATTCATCATAAATTCCTAAAAATCTGCAACCTGAAGCCTACCGTCTGCAATCTGCTCTGCCGAACAACAACAATTTGACAAGCTTTAAAAAGTCAGTATAATGCGAAACATATCATTGAATAATACTTAAAAATTTATGCCTCCATTCAATCAATTCACGACAAAAGCGAAAGAAGCCGTGAGGAAAGCGCATGAGCTTGCCATTGAGCGCGGGCAAAACCATGTGAATCCGCTCCATCTTCTGTCAGCTCTTATTTTACAGGAAGAGAGCATGGTGGCTTCAATCTTGGACAAGCTTGAAGTCGATGTCATTCTTCTCACCGACTCTCTGCTTGAAGCGATTGACACCAACGAAACATCCAACACGATTTCTCCTTCTTATCAGCTTTATCTTACTCCTGAATTGGCGCAGACGATTGAAGGGGCGGGGAAAGTCGCTTCGACTCTCAAAGACGATTTCATTTCCACCGAGCATCTTTTTATCGCGCTTTTTGACGCGGCTCAATCCGCTCGAGAAATACTCGGTCGTTTCAAAATCGACAAAGCCGGAGTGATGAGGGTTCTTGAGGAGCTTCGAAACGGCAAAGTGACGGATGTCCATCTTCCAAAGAAAAACAAATCTATATCAAGATACGCGAGAAGCTTGACTAAGCTTGCCCAAGAAAACAAGCTTGATCCCGTTATCGGCCGCGATGACGAGATTTCAAGAATAATTCAAATTTTATCCAGAAGGACGAAAAACAATCCGATGCTTATCGGCGAGGCCGGAGTGGGCAAAACCGCGATTGTGGAAGGATTGGCCATCAGAATGGCCTTGGGCGATGTGCCGGAATCTCTCAAAGACAAAGAGCTTGTTTCTCTCGATCTGGGAGCGCTTGTCGCAGGAACTAAATACAGGGGCGAATTTGAGGAGAGGTTGAAAAACATAATCAAGGAAATTGAGCGGGCGGAAGGGAAAATAATAGTGTTCATAGACGAAATACACACCATCGTTGGAGCCGGTTCGGCCGAAGGATCGCTCGACGCATCCAATATGTTGAAGCCGGCGCTTTCCCGCGGAGAGTTCAGAGCGATCGGAGCGACGACGCTCAAAGAATATCAGAAGCATATTGAAAAGGATCCGGCGCTAACCAGAAGATTCCAGCCTGTGTACGTGAACGAGCCATTGCTTGATGACGCGGTGGCTATTTTGCGCGGGCTTAAAGAAAAATACGAGCTGTATCACGGCGTAAGAATTACCGATGACGCCATTCTTGCCGCCGTCAATTTAAGCAGCAGATACATCACCGACAGATTCTTGCCGGACAAAGCCATTGATCTCATAGACGAATCGGCTTCGGCTCTTAAAATATCCTTGGAAAATATGCCGCCGATTCTTGAAGAAACTCACAGAAAAATCATGCGGCTTGAAATCGAAAGGGAAGCGCTGCGGAAAGAAATTGAAATCGGAAATAAAAAATCGACCAAAGCCAGAATCAAAAAAATTGAAAAAGAAATAGCCGATTTGAAGGAAAAAACATCCGAAATAGAACTAAAGTGGAAAAATGAAAAAACCATTCTCTCCGACATAAAATCCATAAAAAAACAGCTTGAGGCGTTGAGGATGGAAGCGGAAGGGGCGGAAGCGCGGGCGGACTTGTCGAAGACGGCGGAGATAAGATACGGAAAAATTCCCCAGTTGGAAAAAGATCTTGAAATGAAAACGAAACGACTCAAAACTCTCCAGAGTTCGAGAAGGATTCTCAAAGAAGAAATTACGGAAGCGGACATCGCGGCGGTCGTTTCTCGCTGGACGGGGATACCGACGACTAGAATGCTTGAAGAAGAAGCTGAAAAATTAAACAGAATGGAAGAAACGCTCAAGAAAAGAATAGTCGGGCAGGACGAAGCCGTGAAAAAAATATCCGATACGATAAAAAGGTCTCGCGCGGGAATCGCCGATCCGAACAAGCCCATCGGCTCGTTCATATTTTTGGGTCCGACAGGGGTGGGGAAAACGGAATTGACGAAAGCTCTGGCTGAATTCGTGTTTGACGACGACAAAGCGCTTATCCGCGTGGATATGTCGGAATTTATGGAAAAGCATTCCGTGTCCAAACTCATCGGCGCTCCGCCGGGATATGTCGGACACGAAGAAGGAGGGACATTCACTGAAATGATTCGACACAGACCCTATTCCATCATCCTTTTCGACGAAATTGAAAAAGCTCATCCGGAAGTGTTTAATATTTTGCTTCAGATTCTGGACAACGGAAGATTGACGGACGCTAAAGGCAGACTGGTGAATTTCAAAAATACGATTATCATTCTCACTTCTAATATCGGAGCGCAATACATTGACAAGATGGAGCAAATCGGTTTCAAAGACAGCGCTTCCGCGAGCGATGACGGTTACCGAAACGTGAAAAGCAAAGTCCTCGCCAGTCTTAAAGATTATTTCAGGCCGGAATTTTTAAACCGCCTTGACGATGTGGTTATTTTTGATGTTTTGAGCCAAGACGCGATAAAAGAAATCGTCAGAATTCAAGTCGAAATCGTCAAAGAAAGACTTTTGGCGAAAGAAATCAAAATGGAGATCTCTCCCGAAGCGCTTTCTTATTTGGCAAAAGAAGGTTATAATCCCCACTACGGCGCGAGACCTTTGAAGCGCCTTATCCAAAACAAAATACTGACTCCGATTGCGTCTCTTATGATTTCCAAAAATTTGCCGAAGGGAGGAGTGGTATCGGTAATTTTGAAAGGAGAAGATTTTGATTTTGAAATCAAGAAAAGTAAAAAAGGGAAAATACTTTCCGATCTGGGCGGAGTCGTGAGAAAAAAAGAAAGCGTGGCATAATGAATAATCCAAGGGACTCTTCGGATTACCGGGTTAAATGCGTAGGTGGCAGAGCGGTCAATTGCATCAGACTGTAAATCTGACGCCCTATGGGCTACGGGGGTTCAAATCCCTCCCTACGCACTAAGAAAAAATGCCAGATTCTTTATCTGGTATTTTTTGTTAGTCGCGGAGGGATTTGAAGGTCGGAGCGCGGCGGCGCGAGACGGGGTCGCGGGATTTTTCAGTAGAAAAATACCTGTGACCAAATCTCCACTTCGCACAACGAGTCTTCGAGTTGGGCATAGGAAGAAGCGCGGGGCGCTTCTGTGAGGGATTTGAAGGGCGGAGTCATATTTTGAAATGTTAAAACGGGCGATTGTTTGTAAATTAATCGTCCTTTTTTTATTTCTTGCATTTTCATCTATATTAAGTTATAGTTTTTTCATTAAACAAAAAATAAAATGAAGCAAATCCAACTGATAAAACTCGCATGCGGTAATTGCAAGAGAATAAATTACTGGAGCAGAAAAAACAAAAAGAAAGTCGAGCGCAAAATAGAGCTTAAGAAATTTTGCAAATGGTGCAAGAAGCAGACTAAGCACAAAGAGGCGAAGAAGTAGCTATCGGCTAATAGATATAAGCTGATAGCTTTTGAATCAAAACAGGTTAAAAAACTCAATTTAGAAAATAAACTCATTGAAACCAAGAGTTATTTACTATATGCTATTAGTTGCAAAAGGGGGTATAGTTTAGTGGCAGAACAACGGTCTCCAAAACCGTTGGCCAGGGTTCGATTCCTTGTACCCCCGCCAGAAAGGAAATCGCAAATGCGATTTGTCCGCTAGGTAAAAATAGGAAAGTAGTAGTGAAATCAGCAAAGTTGGTCAGTATCCAGATTGAAAAATTTATGAAATAAGAATATGGATAAAAACAAATATAAATTTGTATTTGAATTTGCTGAACAATTTCTTAATAAAATTATCAATGAAAATAAATTGAGTAATTCCATTCTTGAACGACACCTGATCCATGAAAAATTTTCTGATATTCAGAATATTAATCGCAGGTTAATAAGATCTTTATCTAACAGGAATATGATGGATTCCGTCATTGGGTTTGATAAAAAAGAAAAAGAAATGAGATCGATTCTTTTTGAATATAACCCTAATAAAATACTTGATAATTACAAAAACTCAGATGAGTTACTAGAACAATTTAAGCTTAAATTCAACCTGCAAAATATTCAGAATAAGAGAAGTTTGTGGCGTAAATTTTCAGAGGGTATCATTTCTGGCAGTGAATTCATGGCATCTTTCGCAGATAAAGATGATTTTGATAGATTTATAAAAACCTTTTCTCTTAATAAATACACAAAAGCTGCCCTGCCAATGCTTTTAAGCAAGGAAATCAAAGGGTTTGGTTTTGCGTTGGCGTGTGATTTTCTAAAAGAGATTGGCTACAGAGATTATCCGAAACCAGATGTTATGTTAATTGATATTTTTCATGAGTTAGGGTTATCTAAATCAAATGAACCTTATGAAGTTTATAAATCTATAGTAGAAATGTCAGAAGTTGTTGGGAAAGACGCTTATACCGTTGATAAAATATTTTGGCTGATTGGCTCAGGCAAATTGATTGGCAATAAAAGTATCGGCAGAAACAGAGATGAATTTATTAAACTTTTAAAAGTAAAGTTGGAAAATTTGTAAGATTTGAAATTAGATTTAATATCTTAAGGCACTCTATTTATTTTAAAAACTCTTTCATAAATTTTTCTGCTTGTTTGTAATTATCAACCCACTTTATTCTTTTATCCTTCTTAAACCAAGTCATTTGCCGTTTGGCGTAATGCCATATTTCGCCTTTTAGTTTTTCAATCATTTCTATTTTTGAAATTTCGCCCCTGAGAAATTTTGTCAGATACCTGTATTCCAAGCATAGCTCATTCATTCTTTTCCATGACAAACCTTGCCCGTGAAGTTTCTTTGCTTCGGCAATCATTCCTTTCCTTAGACGATAGACGAGTCGCTTATTGATATTTTTCTTCAATTTTCGATCGCTCAATCTAATCCCGATTCGAATAGCTTCCCAACTTGGGAGTTGAGCTCCCAAGTTGGGGACTTTGCCGAGCGCTTTGGCGATTTCTATGGCGCGGATGAGGCGGCGGGGGTTTTTGGCGTCAATATTTTTCGCTCGGTCTGGGTCAAGCTTCTTGAGAATCGCAAATATTTCTTCGGTTGTTTTCTTTTCCAATTCTTTTCTTAATTTCCAATTTGGCTTTACTTCCGGTAAAACGACATTGTCCACGACGGCTTGGATGTATAAACCCGTTCCACCGACGATAATTGGAGTTTTATTCTTGGCGAAAATTTTTTCCGCCGCTTCTTCGGCGCATTTTTTAAATTCAGCGACAGTGAAAATTTTTTTAGGAGAAACAATATCTAAACAATGATGTGGAATGCCGCCCATATCTTTTTTAGTAATTTTGCCAGTGCCGATATTCAGTCCTTTATAAACCTGTCTTGAATCGGCGGAAATAATCTCCCCGTTGAATTTTTTTGCAACCCTCACCGCCAACGCGCTTTTCCCGCTTGCGGTCGGACCTAAAATCACGATAATTTTTCTTGACATAATTTACATTACATTATACGCTTAAAGAAGATTTTTCCCAGTATTTTTCATAACTTTAATTTGGAAAGGAGAAAGGTGTGAATAATTTGAAGAAAAATAAGGAAGAAGTGCCCGTATCAATAATCATCACTGTTTTAAGTTTAATATTTATTCTGATGATTGTATGTGAAAAATTTAAATTGATTATTCCCTAACAAGAATTAAAGTCTGTTAGACACTCGATGTCTAACAGACTTTTTTCATCTTCTGGTGCCGCGGGAGAGAATCGAACTCTCATGGGTTGCCCCGTACGATTTTGAGTCGTATGCGTCTGCCTATTCCGCCACCGCGGCATATTTCACAGTTTACTCAAATTGAAAGATAAAATCAATTTTGCGACTCCGATATTATATGCTAAAATTCGCGCATAATAAATTTTCAATATGAACCAATTTTATAGCAACTCGATTTTTTGGATAGAGGTGGAAAAAGTCAAACCGAATCCTTATCAGCCGAGACATGAATTTGACGAATCCAAGCTCAGAGACTTGGCCGATTCAATTCGCCAATACGGGATACTTCAGCCGCTTGTGGTGACTCGCAAGGAAATATACAAAGAAGACGGCGGCTTGTCCGTCGAGTACGAACTTATCTCCGGGGAAAGAAGGTTGAGAGCTTCAAAGATCGCCGGACTCTCTCAGGTGCCGGTCATTATCAGAAACGCCGAGGAAGACGGCAAGCTCAAGCTTGAATTGGCGATAATTGAAAATCTTCAGAGAGAGGATTTGAATCCCGTCGACCGCGCGCGAGCGTTTCAGCGACTGGTTGACGAATTTAATTTCAAGCATATTGAAATCGGCCAGAAAGTCGGCAAAAGCCGCGAATATGTTTCCAACACCTTGAGAATACTGGCCTTGCCTGAAGTTATGCTCGGCGCGCTTTCGGAAGGAAGAATATCGGAAGGTCACACGAGACCGCTCCTTATGCTTATAGAAAAGCCGGAGGAGCAGGATGTCCTTTTCAAGGAAATAATTTACAAAAAAATGACCGTCCGCGAGGCCGAATCGGCAGCCAGAAAAATCGCTTCCGACAGGATTCGCAAGAAAGAATACATTCCCGACCCGGAAATTGCCGAGCTCGAAGGGAAATTGACCCAATCTCTCGGCACGAGAGTTCAGATTGAAAAACAGGAGAATGGGGGTAAAATAAGAATAGACTTTTTTTCAAATGAAGATTTGAGGGCGATACTTGATCTGCTTGAATCAAACAAGCGGAAAAGTTCAAGCGAAATGCTGGAAAAGCACATAGCTCGAATGACCGGCCAAAAACAGCAAGGACAGAAATCGACGGAGGTTGCGGAAAGCAAGACCGAAGAAATCGTTTCCGCGGAGCCTGCCGCGCTCATAGACGATAGACCCAAAGAGGACATAGAAGCTCAAGAAAACGAAGACTTGTATTCAGTCAAAAATTTCAGCATTTGATAAGATTCGCTTTTTATAATTTTATTTCGCGCGGAAATTGGATTTTGAAAATTCAGGCGGATCTTATATAATCTCGCGCAGAAGTTCTTTATTCATTTTTCAAATTTTCAAAGAAAGAGGAATTGAAAATGACTTTGTCTGAAAAATCGGAAGAGTTTGAACCTGAACAAGAAAATAAAGAGATTAAAAAAAGCTTGAAAGCGCGTTTATTCGCCAAAACGACGGAGGTGTTCGGAGCGGTAATGTTACTCGCGGGATTGTTTGGCGTCACTGTCGGCGATTATCAAGAAAGGATTTACGCCTTTTTTCTTGCTATGACCGGATTTATTCTTATTCTTGCGTGTTTTTGTCGGAATTTGGAATCAATGAATAAGAAGGAAAAGAATAAAAAGGAAAATTTGCCAAAAAGCGAAGCGAGGCGGGATTGAGATTTCATCTTTATCCTCATAAAGAAAAAACGGGGAAATGTTAATTTTTCCCGTTTTCTTTTTTAAAAAATAATTTTGTGCTAAATTTATGATGATGAAACGAACATATATAAAAGACATTAAAGATAAAATCGGCGAGGAAATTAAAATCGCAGGCTGGGTGGATGTCCGCCGCGACCATGGCAAGCTCATTTTCATCGACTTGCGGGATATGTCCGGCAAAATCCAGACGGTGGCTTTGCCGAATCATAAAGAAGCGCGCGACGCCGCCAGCAAGCTTCGTTCGGAGTGGGTGGTGGAAATCGTCGGCAAAGTCAACAAACGGCCGGAAAAGATGGTGAATAAAGATGAAGTCAATGGCAATGTGGAATTGGAAATAATGAAAGTCAAAATATTAAACGAAGCCGTCACTCCGGTTTTTGGCATAAACGATGACGGACGAGAGGTGAATGAGGAGACTCGGCTTGCAAACAGGTATCTTGATTTGAGGAGAGGCCGAATGCAGAAAAATTTGAGAATGCGGCACGAGGTTATGAAATTCATCAGAAATTATTTGTCGGACAATAATTTTACTGAAATAGAAACTCCGCTTCTTACTAAATCGACTCCAGAAGGAGCGAGGGATTTTGTCGTGCCGTCAAGACTGTATAACGGAAAGTTTTACGCTCTTCCTCAATCGCCCCAGCAATACAAACAACTCTTGATGGCGGGCGGCATGGAAAAGTATTTTCAGATAGCGAAATGTCTAAGAGACGAGGACACGAGAGGCGACAGACAGCCGGAATTCACCCAGCTTGATTTGGAAATGAGCTTTGCGGATCAGAAAGACGTGATGGGTTTGACGGAAGAAATGTTTATAAAGGCGGTTAAAGAATTATATCCGCAGAAGAAAATTCAACAAATTCCTTTTCCCATTATCACTTACAAAGAGGCGATGGAAAAATACGATTCCGACAAGCCCGACTTGAGAGAAGACAAAAACAATCCCGATTTGCTGGCTTTTTGCTGGGTGATTGATTTTCCTTTTTTTGAAAAAACGGAGAAAGGAGGCTGGACATTCACGCATAATCCTTTTTCAGCGCCGAAACCGGAGTATGTGGAAATGCTGATGAGAAAAGAAAAAATCGGAGAAATCCTGACTACCCAATACGACATCGCCCTAAACGGATTTGAAGCGGGCGGGGGAAGCGTAAGAAATCACAAAACGGAAGCGCTCCAAAAAGTTTTTGAAATTATGGGTTTTGAGAAAGAAAAAATTTGGCGGGATTTCGGTCATATGCTCAGGGCTTTTTCTTCCGGCGCGCCTCCGCACGGCGGAATCGCTCTCGGTTTGGACAGGGTGATGATGATTCTTCAAAACGAACCGAATATTCGCGAAGTGATCGCTTTCCCAAAGACTGGCGACGCTCGCGACCCGATGATGGACAGTCCGAGCGAAATAAGCGAAGAACAAATTGCGGAGCTCGGCATACAAATTAAAAAGTCGGCAAATAAATCCAAAATATAGTCCTCCGCGGCGGAGCCGCGCGGCATTCAACCTATGTTTAGCTTTTGTTAGGACATCACGTAAAATCGGAATTTTCCGCGCGCTCTTCGCCAGTTGAAACAAAGCGGCATATTGACTGTTCGACGACTAAAGAATATTCTTTACCGAGGTAAAATTGAACTTTTTAAAGAAAGGATAATGTATGAAAACGCTAAAAGAATTGTTGAAAAATTTCAAAGCGATTGAAATGAGTTGTTCCGATGATATCGCCATTTCGTCAATCTGCATTGATTCCCGGAAATGCCGACATTCTTCGCTTTTTGTCGCCATTCGAGGCGCCAAAAGCGATGGACATAATTTTATAGAGAAAGCGATTAAAAATGGAGCGCGCGCGGTAATCTGCGAAGAATTGCCGAATTTTATCAAAGAGAAAGCGACTTACATAAAAGCCGCGAATACTCAAATCGCTCTTGCTCAAATTGCGAGAAATTTTTATGGCGACCCTTCGTCAAAATTAAAACTTGTCGGAGTGACGGGAACGAACGGCAAGACTACGACGGCGACACTTCTCTACAGATTGTTTCGAGAACTAGGATTCAAATCAGGGTTGATTTCGACGGTAAGGAATATGATCGGTGACGAGGAATTATCGACGAATAATACGACTCCCGATTCGTTGACGCTGAATGAGCTGATGGATAAAATGGTCAAAGCTGGTTGCAAATATTGTTTTATGGAAGTAAGTTCGCATTCGGTGGTTCAACATCGGATAGATGGATTAAAATTCGCCGGAGCGATATTCACCAACCTCACTCATGACCATCTGGATTATCACGGCACATTTGAGGAATATTTGAAAGCGAAGCAAGGGTTCTTAAATATGCTAGAAAGCGACGCTTTTGTTTTGAGCAATCTTGACGATGAAAACGCCAAAGTGCTGGACAAAAATTCCAAAGCGATGAAGAAATATTTTTCTTTGAAATCGCCCGCGGATTTTGAATGTAAAATTTTACAAAATTCATTTGATGGATTACTTCTCGATGTCGACAGTTCGCGAGTCAAAACAAAACTGATCGGAAGCTTCAATGCTTATAATTTTACGGGAATCTATGGCGCGGCGATTCTCTTGGGTCAGAATAAAGATAAAGTCTTAAAAGTGTTGAGCGAGTTGTATCCTGTCGAAGGAAGATTCCAGCATTTCAAGTCGGAAAATGGAATTGTCGGAATCGTCGATTACGCTCACACTCCCGATGCCGTGGAAAAAGTTTTAAAAACCATTCGCGACATACGAAAAAATGGCGGGAAAATAATCACCGTAATAGGATGCGGCGGGGACAGGGATGCGACGAAAAGGCCGATAATGGCGAAGATTGCGTGGAAATTAAGTGATGTTGTAATTTTAACTTCAGACAATCCCAGGTCGGAAAATCCCGAGGAAATAATCGAACAGATGAAAAAGGGGCTTGATGCTTCAGCGGTGCGGAAAACCTTGACTTTTACCGACAGAAGAGAAGCGATAGAAGAAGCCTGCTCTGTCGCTTCACAGAACGATATCATTCTTTTGGCGGGCAAAGGCCACGAAAAATACCAAGAAATAAAGGGTATAAAATATCCTTTTGATGACATGGAAGAGTTGCGCGGATGTCTCAAATGACTTATCTTATCGTTATGTCAATTTCCAATTTAAGACACAATGACAAACTGTCCAAATCAATAGAAAATATTCTTTCTTTTTTGAAGATTATGCCAAGACACGGCGGGAACTCGAAAAATCCTGCCGTGTTTTTTAATGACATCAAAGTATCGATTGCCATCATAGACTTGAGCGGAAAGAAACCGATTATGGGCGGGTGCGATATGAACGAGTTTATTTATCCGGCAAGTCTTTATAAAATTTATGTGGCGGCGGAAGTACTAAGGCAAGTTGAAAATAAGACAATAAATTTAAATAAAAAAATTACCATATCTAAAATCAATGCCGTCGATAAGATAAAACAAATGCCTTACGATCGCGAAAAACTTTTAAAAGCCGGCGATAAAGAAAACATCGGGCGCTTGCTGAAACTCATGCTTTCGCGAAGCGACAACACGGCGGCAAATTGCTTGATTGATTTAGTCGGCAGGGAAAATATAAACAAAAACATAATCAAAAAATATCACTGGCAGAGAAGCGAAATTACCCGAAAATTTATTCCGAGAAAATTTGAAAAGAAAAAATGGAGAAAGTCGCCGATTACCCAAACTTGCGCCAGACATATCGCCGAGTTCTTGTTTCTTGTTGAAAAAGGAAAAATGCTCAGCAAAACGGCAAGTCGAAACTTGAAAAAATTTTTATCAGTCGGTAAACATTTTGAAGATAATAATATTGGCGCGGGTCTGCCTAAATCGGCAAAATTCTATCGAAAAGGCGGATGGTTTGAAAGCAGGCTCAAAGACGGATCAATTCTCAAATTCAATTCCGATGCTGGCATTGTTGAGGACGGAAATGTTAAATATATTATCGCAATTCTCACTTCTTTGAAAGCAAAAAGTCATAAAAAAACTTTTCCGATGAAGAAATTATCAAAGGCGATATATGACTTCATCAGCGGTAAAAATTATTAGGATATTTTGGATATTTATCAAATTTGTGTTAAATTAGCATTATGCCGAGGTGGCGAAATTGGTAGACGTACTTGCCTTAGGAGCAAGCGGGGCAACCCATGGAGGTTCGAGTCCTCTCCTCGGCACAGATTCTTCGAGTTGTGCCGAGAAGAAGCGCTGGGAGCGCTTCCGTGAGAGGACTCGAAGCCCGATTGAGCCGAGCTTGGAGCGTCTGCGCGAACAAGCGAGCCAATCGGGGTACTGAACCTGTAAGATTCGAGTCCTCTCCTTGGCACACGAGTCCGCGAGCGGGCCGGAGAAGTACGGGGGGGCGAGAAGCATTAAATAGACCTGTTGCCATATAGACTTTTTTGATACAATATCGGCATGAACATCCAACAACTCTCTCGCGACCCCAGAGCGATGAAAGCCTTGACGGGGTTAAGCTATCAGGAATT
>JAGXAA010000067.1 GCA_018971765.1 Patescibacteria group bacterium | reverse complement strand
TCCTTTTGGAAACAGGCAATTGAACAAAGCGATTCACACCATCGCTTTGGGACAGATAGCCGTGAAAGGCGACCCGAGAGGCAAAGAGTATTATCAAAGGAAACTCAAAGAAGGGAAAACGAAACTTTGGGCGCTTAGATGTCTGAAGCATCAAATTGCCAAAGTCGTTTTTCAAAAACTCAGACACGCTTAAAGGCAAAACAAAAAAAGAAACGCGCCAGTTCTTTGACAAAAAGTTCTTTTTCGGCGCGCCTCAAAATACAAAAGAGGTTATCCACAACTTACAGTGTTAACATAAAGGATGCCACGCGAGAATACCAACGCCATTCATTTTCTCAATGCGCATCATCATTTCGCCGAACACTTCTCGTCCCGGACTCTTTGCGCTTTTCGACTCTTGAAATTCCTCAAGAATTTCAAGATTTTCTCTGCTCGCAAATTCACGAAGTTCCACAAGTTGAGCCGGAATACTCATCACCTGCTTGTCGTCATCTTCGGTGCTCTTGCGAGCATAGAGAAAATATTTTGGTTTGTTCATAAATAGTTTTTGGATTCAAAAAAAGAAACTATTAAGATCTCATTTCTTGCTTTCCGCCCGCCCTCCGAATTCGCCCGCGCCCGCAAGACGGATTTCATTCCCTCGCCATACAGCGCGCCTTCGGCGCGCCCAAATTTTGCGCTCACTTCCGACCAAGTTTCTGAATGTGACCCTACGGGGAGTCGAACCCCGGTTACCGGCTTGAAAAGCCGATGTCCTAACCATTAGACGATAGGGCCAATAAAAGCTTTTAGCTTAAAGCTGTCAGCCATTAGCTTGTGGCTAAAGCTTAAATAGAGTAGCATTTTTTGTAAAAAAGGCAAAAATTTGTTATGATAAGGCATGTTTTTTAGGAGGAGTGGCTGAGAGGTTGAAAGCACCGGTTTCGAAAACCGGCAGGGGTGAAAGCTCCTCGTGGGTTCAAATCCCACCTCCTCCGCTTTGAGTCCGCGAAAAGCGGAGGAGAGCTCTGATGGACATCGGGGCGCGCGTGATTTGAATTCTCGATGAGCACATTTTAGAGATGAAAGAATTGGTAAAATAAATTTATGACCTAATACAAAAACACCCCAATTGGATATTTGATGCTGGTTGTTACGCTGACCGTGCTAGTGCTCTTCGTGTGGGTCTACGCTAAGTCCTCGACCGAACCTCCCTCGGTCGATTCCGGTCCAAATTTTGCCGTTTCTGCCATAATGCTATTAATTCTCTTTATTCTTGCATCGTTTGCCACGTTGACAGCGTCGATTGATGAAAACTATCTTCGTATCAAATTTGGTTACGGAATTTTTGCTAAGAAGTTTGCACTTAATCAGATAACTTCAGTTCAAGTAGTAAAGAATCGCTGGTATTACGGATGGGGAATGAGAATCCGGTTCTGTCCGTATATGTGGATTTACAATGTTTCCGGTTTTGACGCAGTTGAAATAATTATGAGAAATGGGAGAATTTATCGTATAGGAACAGATACCCCCAGCAAACTAGAAGCCGCAATTAAGCAGGCTATGAATTCCTAATCTAAAATATAAGCCGCCAATAAGTAGAGCAGTGTTGATTTTTTTGGCATAATTTACAATCAGTCTTATGAAAAATATTAAAACTGGACAAATAAATGATTTTCTTAATCGCTTGAATAAGGAATATTCAAGGCTTCATACCGCTTATGAAAATCTTTTTTGGCTTTCATATATGGGCGATCATTCCGTAAACAAAGAAATGAATAAGGCCCTGTCGGAAAGGGACGCATTCAGAGCCAATGAAGAATTATTGAAAGAACTTAATGATTTTTTAGCCGTATCGGAAAAGAAAGAAAAAAAGAGGATTCAGGCTTGGAAAATTTTCTTTGATAAATATCAGACTCCGAAGAGTTTGCTGAGTCTAAAGAAAAAAATTGACGATATTGAATCAAAAATAAGAACCAAAAAGTCAACCAGAAGAGAAGGTTATATTGACCCAAAAAGTAATAAGTTCGTAAAATCATCCTATTTGGAAATGAGAACAACGATGAGGACGAATGCAGACGAGGCTGTCAGAAAAGCCTGCTTTAACGCCACGGAAGGGCTTGCGGAAGACTGTCTGGACGAATACGCAGAGCTGGTAAAAATAAGAAATGAGTATGCCAAAAAGATGGGGTATGAGGACTTTTACGAATATAAAGCTCAAACGGAAGAAGGGATGTCCAAGAAGGAAATTTTTAGACTTTTTTATTCTATTTACGATAGAACAAAATACGCCTTCAAAAATATCAGAAAGTTAGAGAAAAAAATGCCAGACTTGAGAAAGCCGTGGAATTTTGCCTATATGATGACTGGCGATTTTACAAAAGAAGAAGACCCTTTCTTCCAATTTGATGAAGCTTTAATGAGATGGGGGAGATCATTCTCCGCCTTAGGTGTTGATTTTCAAGGAGGCGCTCTGAAACTTGATTTGCTGGATAGAGAAGGAAAGTATAATAATGGTTTTTGCCATTGGCCCAGACTTGTCCAATACGAGAAAGGTGAAATAATTCCCGGAAGCGCGAACTTCACTTGCAATGTCGTCTATGGTCAAGTTGGTTCTGGAATTATCGGAATGAACACGTTATTTCATGAAGGTGGTCATGCCGCTCACCTTTTAAATTCTGAACAACCGGATGTTTGCCTTAATCACGAATATCCACCAATGTCTACTGCGTGGGCTGAAACCCAAAGCCAATTTATGGATACGATGTTTGGCAGCATTGAATGGAAGGTGAGATACGCAAGAGATAAAAATGGAAATAGCTACCCGATGGATTTATTCAAGAGGAAGATGAAAAAGATTCATCCTATATTTCCTCTTGAAATGATGCCGGTTATGTTTTTGTCCGATTTTGAAAAAGAAATTTACGAGTGTAAAAATCTAGGCAGAGAAAAAATTTTGTCCATAGCGAAAAAAGTTTTTAAAAAATACTTTGACAGATCGGAAGATTCTTTATTCGCTCTGAATGTCCCGCACATATATTCATGGCAGAGCGCGTGCTCTTATCACGGCTATGGACTTGCTAAATTAGCCATCTCCCAATGGAGAAATTATTTTTATAAAAAGTATGGATACATAGTAAATAATTCTAAAGTCGGTGAAGAAGCGCGAAAGGTTTGGAAATTGGGGACTTCCGCTACATTCAAAAAATTCGTAATTATGGCCGTCGGAAAAAAATTGTCAGCTGAATTTTATGTTAAAGAAATTACTCAAGGTCTGGACGAGATAATTAGGTCGGCGGAAAATAAAATAAAGAAAATGGAGAAAGTGCCAAGATATGAAAAACCTGTCGCATTGAATGCTCGCATCAGTATGGCGCACGGAAAAGAAGAGATTTGCAACAATAAAATCAGTTTTGAAAATATGGCGGAAAAATATAAAGAATGGCTTAAGGGCAAGATAAAAAAGGTTTCTTAAATATTGATCAAGAGATAATTGGCAAAATAGATTTATTTTGCTAGTTTATTAGGGTCGGTATTAAAAATATTTTAGGTTTGATAATGGGCGGTTAGCTCAGTTGGCTAGAGCGCGTCGTTGACGTCGATGAGGTCAGAGGTTCGAGCCCTCTACCGCCCACCAGAATTTTGCAAATTTTTGGAAACGGAAAGAGAGGTTTGCTCGCCGCGCCTGCGGGCGCGGCTCGCAAGGAATGAAGCCGTAAAATCAAACGGCGGGACGAAATCCCAAGACGCGATTTTTTCGGAAATGAGGCGGTTCGTTCCAATTTTTCTCACCAAGTCCGAAGTTTCTTGCAGAAATTTCGGTGAGGCGATTTTTCCCGCTTGAATTAAGGTATTTACGAAGTTTCTCGTTGGTTCGATCCAGCCGCTCATCCGCTTTTGTCCAAGAATGTGTTTTTCACCTTTTAAGGTGATTTTTTGTTGGACAAGTTCCTCTTTTTTGCGCTTGTAAGTTTCCTCGTCAATAGACCTGTTGCCATATAGTCTCAAACGAGACGAGATTCTCCCAAAAGGGGAGGAATTACGATGAATATCTCAGATGGTAGTTCCAAAGACCCGAGCAAACTTCAATAACCATATCGTCAAACAATCCGATCTTGTTTCTTAACGTGTCCGCAAGAACTCTAAATCTCTTGATTCCAGCAAGGGCATGTTCAACAACAACTCGAAATGAAGAGATGATTTTGTTGTTCTCTCTTTCCTC
>JAGXAA010000066.1 GCA_018971765.1 Patescibacteria group bacterium | reverse complement strand
ATGTTGTGCCAACAAAAAAAGCCTCTCGTTTATTTCCATAGACTTGAAATCTTCTATACTTTCCGAGAAGATTTCAATGCTTGCTTTCAATATTGAAACAACATTCTCATCCTTCCTGCTTTCTTTTTCCATTCCCTCAAGAATCTTGAGGAAATCGCTCATTTTCTTTAACATACTCTCAATGAGCGCCATCTTACTTGGACTCATTGGTTTCAACTTCATGAATTCTCACCTCCTTTCATTAAGTAAAAACAAAAACTCTATTTTATTTTAACGCCCCCTTATATTTAACAAAATTCCCGCGGACAAAACTAATAATTTCCAGTCCTGAATTTATTTGACCTTAATTATTGTTTTATTCCGAAAAAAAGGAATTCCGGTTGGTTTCAACGACCTCTTCTGTCCTAAATAGTAAACTTTTAATATATTAAGTCAATGCTCCGTCTTTAAGTCATTTTTCCACAATAGAATTTCGTATCTTGATTTTTTGCGGATCGCTGGGAAGAGACCGTTTCCAGAAAGGCCTTATCTCAAGACGCGCTTCTTTTATGCCGGGATGAGATGAGAGAAATTTATTAATATCATTATTATTAAAACCCGCTATGCTTTTCTTCAAGGCGGCTTCGTCGTAAGTCCAAATAATATTCGCATTGCCCTTCAGAGAGAGATTCAGGACATTGCTTTCCCATGGCTTTATTTTGGTATCGTTTGATACGCCGACAACGGCATTATCGCCTAAAACCAGATGAACGGGAGAACCGTCATAATCGGAAAGTTTCTTTTTCGCGACATAAGAGCTTAATTTGGCTTCATCAAAAATAATTCCGTACAGGGTCGCGCTTTCGCTGATTTCAACTTTATCCGCGCCCAAGGATGAATCAGGAAGATAAGCGTAATCGACATAATAAGCGTTGGAAAAAAGGATTGAAGATTGCGGCTTGGTCGCGTAAGCATCTTTGAGAAGTTCGGATTTGATACTCGCTCTTAATTCGTCTCTGGCGGCGCTTAATATTTTCGCGGGCACTTTTTTAACCAAACCGCTCGACCCTCCCGCAATGTCAGTCTTGATTCGCGCGTAGAAATAATTGTATTTTTTGTCGCCCTTAAGACCCGGAATTTTAAAATCTCCCTTTAGATCCGAGACTTTCATATTAAAATTTTCACCGG
The DNA here is from genome assembly GCA_018971765.1 of Patescibacteria group bacterium. Taxonomy (GTDB): domain Bacteria; phylum Patescibacteriota; class Minisyncoccia; order Phycocordibacterales; family GWA1-40-21; genus GWA1-40-21. The sequence continues at coordinate 3,089 of JAGXAA010000066.1, read as the reverse complement.
GTTCATCCGCAAATACCAAGGCCTCAATACTGCCGGGAACTTTTTTGCCGCCGACCGATCTGGCGCCCGGGACGACAACCGAATCTGAAATTTTGTAGATCAGGCCTTTCCCTGATTCAAATCTCGTGTTTACGATCAACCTTTGAGGCGCCGCGCTGAAATTATTGTATATCATTATTTTGCCACTCGCTTTTATTTGAGAATTTGATGTTTCCGTCGCGTCGAGCCGTTTTGACATTTTTTTCTGCAGGGTCATCACTTCGTATTGAAGCTCGCCGGGAAGAGCGTTCTTTCTGGCTATGTAAGAATCATCGAGCGAAATAGGAGCGACTTTAGGAATTATGGTGACTGTAGCCGTCGAAAAGAAAGATGTTATTGAAAATAGCAGGAAAATTAAGGACAATAATGCTATTGCCCAGATTATCATCTTTGGAGCGTTTCTTTTTTTGTTTTCCTTCTTTTCTCTCACTCTTTGCGGTTCCGCCATTTTTTCTTCATAATCGTCAGTCTCGATTTTTCTCGTCTCGTTTCGGATGGGCCGTCTTCCCCTGTCAATCGAGATTTGTCTGATCGACCTTCTGTTTTTAACCATAACGTCTTGTATTATATTTTTTGCCATTTTATTTTGCGTTAAATATTTTATTCAAAAATACGCATTCAAGTTTCGCGGACGGTTCCTTTTCAAAATCTTTATAAGACCCGCAGTATTCGGAAAGGCTCTTGCTGTCCAATATTATAACATTAAAAGATTCTTCTGTCAGAGAAAACTGGCTGAACTTTTCTTCTTTCAATTTTTTAACCAAAAACGCGTCGATTTCATCGTCTGCCGCCATAAAAACAGTCCTTGGAATATACATACAGGAAGAAAGCGAAGCAAGGATAGAATGAAATTTATTCAGCCAATCTTCAAGAGATGCGTCAATTGCCGCTTGGACTTTCAGAGAAGTTGCGGAGTCGCTTTTATCGCCAAAGCGAAGGTTTATCAGAGAAAACGCTTCTTCCATTGAAACGCGAAAATTTTTAGATATCTGCCGCGCGAAAAAATTTTTTCCCAAAGGGAAAGAAACGCTCTCCGCGAAAATATTGTCCTTTATTATTGATATGTCAGTCAATTCCCCGTGGACATCGATAAATATGAAATTTTCCTCTCCGGAATAGATGTCTCGAATGGCAGAAAACAAGGAAAGAGCGGAGGAATGAAAGTCGAATGATCGGAAATTGAAATATTTTCGCGCGACATTTTCCACTTCTTTAAGCGCATATTCCGGCGCCGAGGTCATAAAAAAAGCCAGTTCGACGTCTTTGGCCTTTTTGCCGTAAATTTCATTCATTTTATATCCGTTCAATTTTGCCTCAATTATTTTTTTCTCGATTATTTTGGATCCTCCTGTGGAATCGTCCGACAAGAATTTCCCTTCCTGATCGTCTATGACGGTTTCAATCGAATCAATCGAAATTTCAAACGGTTTGTCTTTTTTTATTTTGATTATTTTGGTCTGCGAAACGCACCAGGGCGAAGATAATATGTAAAAAGCGCTCCTTACCCCGTGATTTTTCAAACCGGTGAAATTCAGATGAGCTAAACCCTTTTTCTGAATGTCTTTAAGCGCAGAGTCGAGGGATTTAATCATAAGACTGAAATGCCGCTCAAGATCTATGTTCTTCTGAAATGATATGGGAACTTTTATCGCGTAGACTATTTCCGGTTTTGATATTTTAGAGAGTTTGACAAGGTACCCGTTCACATTGCCGCTCCCTATGTGGAATACGGCCGAAACCTCTTCCTTGTTCTTGCCGCTTGAAAATGAAAAAAACGACATGCAGAAATTATAACACAAGTCAGATTATGGAGGATAGTTTATAACTATAAATTACGAAACGGAAAAATTTAAATCCTCGGGTCGCAAAACCTCTTTGTCTTTTAAGGCGTTTTTGCTCAACCAGACTGTAAATTTTTCCGTTTCGTAATTCAAAATTGTAAAAAATAAGAAATTGGAAAGAATCAGCTTTTTATTCAAGCGTAGCTTTTATCCTTCTAACGCCTGCCGAGACCGCCTCCTCTTTGATGATTTTAAAATGACCAAGCGAAGCGGTGTTATCGGTGTGCGGTCCTCCGCATAACTCCATGCTGAAAATTCCCTTATCTTCATTCCCTATTTTATAAACCTTCACCGCCTCTCCGTATTTTTCGCCAAAGACGCCTAGAGCGCCTGCGTTTTTCGCTTCCCCTATTTTCATTTCTTCAAAACTGACGGGAAGCGACTCTTTTATTTTCTGATTGACTATGTCTTCAACTTCTTTCTTTTCTTCTTCTGACATCTTCGCGTCGTGCGAAAAGTCAAAACGAAGCCGTTCAGGCGTGATATTGCTCCCTTTCTGCAATACATGCTCGCCCAGAACTTCCCGCAAAGCAGCATGCAAGAGATGCGTGGCCGTATGATAGTTGACTGACACTTCGCTCGCGTCGGCAAGTCCGCCTTTGAATTTTTGCTCAGAACCGGAACGGGAAATATCTCTATGTTTTTTCATCTCCGCTTCAAAACCGGTCCAATCCGTTTCAATGCCGCGCTCTTTTGTTAATTCCGCTATGAGCTCGCGCGGGAAACCGTATGTCGTCACCAATTCAAAAACCGAATTTCCGGCCAGCTTTCCCTCGATAACGTATTTTTCAAAAACTTTCATTCCTCGCGCGATCGTTTCGCGAAATTTTTTTTCTTCTTTTTCTATTTCCTCGATTATGGAATCGCTTGAATCGGAAAGATTTTTATAGACGGCTTTGTATTTCTTGATAATTTCTTTGGCGATCTCAGCCAATCCCCCCTTCTTGATTTTTAATAAATCCGAATATCTTACTGACCTTCTCAAAAGCCTGCGCAAGACATATCCGCGATCGGTGTTTGACGGAATAACTCCGTCGGCAATCACAAATACGGACGCTCTGATATGGTCGGCTATTATCCTTTTTGCTCTCAATGCTTCCTTTTCAGCCAATTTTGATGATTCAATCTCGCTCAGCTCTTCGATTTTTTTCATCAAATAATCAAATGAATCCGTATCAAAAATATTAGTTTTTTTCTGCATTACCATCG
>JAGXAA010000065.1 GCA_018971765.1 Patescibacteria group bacterium | reverse complement strand
AAAGAGTATTTTTCTGTGGTGTCCTGCTTCTTCGAGCAGAACGGCGGGGCTGTCCACTTTCTGATTTCGCTCGGGCATGGCGGAATTCCCCCCACACCCCCCTTCCGCCATGCCCTCGCTCCAAACGGCGAATTTTTTGGCGACGACAAATTGAGAAAAAATAAAATCCATGTTAGTATAGTTGTGAGGGTTAGTTTCAACGCTCATACTTATACTATCATACTATGGAAAGCAAACAAAATAAAGAAATTGGGGATAAAATAAAAGTCTTTAGAGCGAAACAAGGACTGACACAAGACGCTCTCGCGAGAAAGTGTGATATTCCCTACACAACACTGACTAAGATTGAATCAAATGTCATAACGAAGCCGTCAATCCAAACAGTCACAAAAATTGCGGAAGGATTGGGAATAAGTATTGATGACTTAATAAAATAAACATTATGGAAACAAATATTCTAAAAGCACTCAACAATATGTCAAAGCTCAAGAGTTTCAAGCTCACAGAGCTTTATTCTGGGCAAAATCGAATGAATAATGTTGGTACTGCATTAGAGTATTTTGTGAGAGATATTTTTTGTTCCAGTATAGATATGGTTGGTTTAGATAATAAGGACAAAAAACACTCCGAGTATCTTTCATATTTAGGAAATCAAAATAACCCGCCGGACTTTATTGTTAAAAATAGTGATGCTGTGGAAGTTAAAAAGATTGGCGGATTAGTTGGTAGTATTGCCCTGAATAGCTCTTATCCAAAATCAAAACTACATAGTGATGATGTTCGTATTCTTCAATCTTGCAGAGAATGTGACGGCGGGAATTGGTCTAAAAAAGATATTGTCTACGCCGTTGGTTCAGTATCAGAATCAAAAATAAAAACTCTTTGGTTTGTCTATGGAGATTGTTATGCGGCAGACAGAGAGGTATATGAAAAAACTTTCAAAAGTATTTCTAAAAAAGTACACGAAATTGATCATCTTGAATTTACAACAGAAACAAACGAAATCGCTGGCGTAAGAAAAATTGACCCGCTAGGAATTACATATTTACGAGTAAGGGGTATGTGGGGAATTGATACACCTCACAAAGTTTTTGGCTCTCTTACAGAATTTAGCCGTGAATCAAATTTTTCAGCATTTGCTCTCATGCTTGATGAAAAATATAAATCTTTTCCCAAACAGGACAGGGACAATATCGAAGCAAATTCAAATATAAAAATAAAATCGATCGATATAAAATCACCAAATAATCCAGCAAATTATCTTAAGGCGAAGTTGCTTTGCATTGTAAAATAACATGAAAATTGTATCACTTTTTACTGGAGCAGGAGGACTTGATCTCGGTTTCAAGAAAGCCGGTTTTGATGTTATTTGGGCGAATGAATTTGATTCTACAATTTGGGAAACATTTGAAGCGAACTTCCCAGAAACAAAACTGGATAAGAGAAGTATTGTAGATGTTTTAACTTCCGATGTCCCTTTTGCTGATGGAATAATTGGAGGACCACCTTGTCAAAGTTGGAGTGAAGCCGGTGCTGGACGGGGCATAAATGACAAACGGGGGCAATTATTTTTTGAATACATAAGGTTATTGAAAGATAAACAACCGGCTTTCTTTCTAGCTGAAAATGTTTCCGGTATTTTACATCCAAAACACAAGGAAGCTTTTGAAAATATTTTGAAACAATTTGAGGATGTTGGCTACAATATCAGCTATAAATTACTTAATGCGAATGATTACGGTGTTCCACAAGATAGACTTCGCGTAATTATCATCGGGTACCACAAAAAGAAAGTTGGGTTTTCTTTTGAATTTCCAAATCCATTAGAGCATAAGCCAACGCTAAAAGAAGCAATCTTTGATTTACGCCGAGCAAAACCAGCGAAAGAATTCAACAAAACAAATGGGGATTTGGAAATTCCTAATCACGAATATATGAATGGTGGTTTTTCAACGATATATATGTCACGCAATCGGGTTAGAAGTTGGGATGAGCCGTCTTTCACCATTCAAGCTGGAGGAAGGCACGCACCAATCCACCCACAAGCTCCAAAAATGAAATTCATTGAACAGAACAAAAGAATTTTTATTCCCGGCAAAGAACATTTGTATCGTCGGCTCTCGGTTAGAGAATGCGCAAGGATTCAAACATTCCACGACACTTTTGTTTTTAAGTATCGTGATGTTGCGGACGGATACAAAATGATTGGTAATGCTGTGCCTGTTGAATTTGCTAGAAATATTGCTCTAAAAATCATGAAAGATCTACAAACCTCTCAGAAATATGAGCAAGTTTATGAAAGAAAAGCTAATGCAAAAGTTGTGTGAGAAGCAAACTATAATTCTATGAAACTCAACAAATTTAGAATTGTAAATTACAAAGCAATCATCGACTCTGGTGAGTGCGATTTGTTGTCCGACAAAATTACTATTTTAGCAGGTCAAAATGAATCCGGTAAAACAAGTATTTTGGAATCTCTACGCGATTTTGACGTAGATCAAGAAATTTCCCCGGAAGCGAAACCGGACGGAAAAGATAACGCCAATCCTGAAATAATTTGCGAATTTTCTATTGATAAATCCGATATTGAGGAAATTGAAAATGACGCGGAAGACAATGTAGTAGTTCCAAAAGAAATTAAGGATGAAATTTTGAAAGACAAGGTGGTCATTATAAAAAAATCTTTTCCGTCCAACAAATACTCTCTTGATGATAATTTAATTTCTGTCTGGCAGCAGTTAGCTCCGCAACCACCGGAAGCTAAAGAAAGTGAAGCGGGAGCGGAAGCGGAAAAACCAGCAGAAGCAAAACCTGAACCAAAAAATGTTGCGGAGCTTCAAGAGAAATTAGCAGATCGGTTAATGCGTATTGTTCCGTACTTTGTTTATTTTGAGGGATTTAACGATCGCCTTCCGAAGAAAAAATATATTGAGCAAATAGCGAATAAAGACGAATTCGGTTATCAAGCTGTTCAAGATTTTATCAAATTGGCAGAAATAGATATTGAGCGCCTAAAAACCGAAACAGACGACAAAAACATAGATAACTATTTAGACGGAAAGTCGGCAAATGTTACCGGCGATTTTTTGACATACTGGACGCAAAAAGTGGATGGTGTCAGTCAAGTCAAAATTGTTGCCGAGCGAAAACATGACGACAAAGGATATTATCTGAATTTCTTTGTAAAAGACGATGACTCAAAGAAATATCCGGAGCAACGAAGTAAGGGTTTTCTCTGGTTTCTTTCGTTTTATCTTCGGCTAAATGCAGAAAGTTTAGAGAAAAAAGATATTGGAGCGGTAATTCTAATTGACGAACCCGGCTCTTATCTACACTCAAAAGCACAAGCCGATGTGCTGAAAATACTGGAAAATAAAATTGCTAAGGATAACCAAGTAATTTTCAGCACTCACTCTAGCGACTTAATTGATCCAAAGCGACTAAATCGCGTTCGGCTTGTGCTTAATAAAAGAGGAGCCGGTACAAAGATAAACAAACTTACCGCTCGCGATCCCGGAGATGTTGATTTTGCTGACGCGCTTTCTCCAATCGTCGCCGCTATCGGCAAAGATTTAGGTAAAGGTTTTGACTTGGTAGCGAAGAAAAATGTTTTGCTAGAAGGTATATCAGATTATTACTATCTTTCTGCACTACGCGATAAGACCGACTTCAAGCTTGGACAAGACATAAAACTTATTCCGATGAGCGGTGTTTTCAAAATTGAATATATGGCCTCGCTTATGCTCGGGTGGGGTTTAGATTTTGTCGTTGTTATGGACCGAGACGGAAACTCTAATCAAGAATATAAAGTTTTAACCGAGGAGTTAAACATTCCAAAAGACAAAATCTTTCAAATTGAGGGCGGCAAAGCCATTGAAGATATGTTTACGCAAGGCGACTTTAAGAAATATATCTTGCAAGATACAGCGCAAACGATTCCGATTGGTACTGCAAACTCTGATTACATCAATAAAAATCAGAAAGTCGTCCTTGCTCAAAAATTTTTTGAAACCTATAATCAATCACGTCTAACCCTTGAACAAGACAGCAAGGATAGGTTCAAGAAAATTTTTGATTTTATAAAGTCAAAGTTTTAGGAATTGGCTTTGCCGCTTGTCGTCGCCAAAAAATTCGCCGTTTGGAGCGAGGGCATGGCGGAAGGGGGGTGTGGGGGGAATTCCGCCATGCCCGAGCGAAATCAGAAAGTGGACAGCCCCGCCGTTCTGCTCGAAGAAGCAGGACACCACAGAAAAATACTCTTT
>JAGXAA010000007.1 GCA_018971765.1 Patescibacteria group bacterium | reverse complement strand
TTTCGCATTTCGCAATTCGGGATTTTTTAAGATATTTTTGCCTTTTCATTTTTAAAAAATATTAGTCAGATAAGTTGAAATGGATTTGGTGGTGGTGCCGTTTTTCTCAAACCACGAGACCGAAACAGTCGCTTTTTTGGTGTTCGGATCGTTTGTTCCGCCGGAAGAAACGATTTCGTCACTCCCGTCTCGCGAGACATTATCTATAACCAGTTTTCTCTCAAAAACATTGTCAACAAAAACATTGGAGGAAGTCGTCGCCCATTTTGTTCCGTCGAACTGGAGATAATAAGGCGCACCGGCGGTAAGTCCGGAAATATTCAACCAACTTGCGTCGCGGAAAAATTTGGCGATCTCTATTCCTTCTTCCAAGAGAAAACTTGCCTGCGTCATTTTCGCGCTATCTTGGCTCAACTGGAGCGATTTTTGAAAATAAGTCGATATGGCAATCAGAGAAATCGTCAATATCGCCGACCCGACGATGATTTCTATGAGCCCAAATCCTTTTGGAGAACCGCCGCTTAAAATTTTTTTTAACGATCTCATTTGAAGGGAAAATTTTAATTAAAGTAATTATATCAATCTAATCGCGGATTGTTAAATTTGCTCCAGCTAAAGCGTCAATTCGGTTGATCGTCAGATTAACGCTGGTTGAGAAAAATGTTATCATTTTTTTGTGAAACTTATTTCTTGGAATGTTAACGGATTGCGAGCTTGCCACAAGAAAGGCTGTTGGGAATGGTTTTTGAATGAGTCGCCGGATATTTTTTGTTTGCAAGAAACGAAGGCGCATCCGAAACAATTGCCGGATGAAGTCAGAAATCCCAAAGGTTATTTTTCATATTTTGACCATTCCAAACTCAAGAAAGGATATAGCGGAGTGGCAGTCTTTACAAAAATAGAGCCGGAAAAAGTGGAATATGGAATGGGGATAGGAGAATTTGATCAAGAAGGGAGGCTCCTGACCTTATTTTTTAAGGATTTTGTCTTGATAAACATTTATTTCCCAAATGGAGGCGGCGGATCGGAACGGCTTGATTATAAATTAAGATTTTATGATAATTTTCTTAATTATATTGAGAAATTAAGACAAAATGGTCATAAAATAATCTTTTGCGGAGACATAAATACGGCTCACAAAGAAATAGATCTTGCCAGACCAAAAGAAAACGAAAATAACACCGGCTTTCTGCCGATAGAAAGAGCGTGGCTGGATAAAGTGATTGAAAAAGGATACGCGGACACTTTTAGATATTTTTATCCTGAAGCAAAAAATAAATACACTTACTGGGATATGAAAACATTTGCCCGAGACAGAAATGTCGGCTGGCGGCTGGATTATTTTTTCACCAGCGAAGATTTAAAAGATAATTTAAAAAAAGCAGATATTTTAGACAATGTCTTCGGCTCCGACCACTGCCCCATTTTATTAGGACTTGAATAATCATATAAAGGACATATTCTGATTCCTTCTCAAATCCAGAGCGAGCTTTCTCTTTTTAAAAGCCTTGCGCAGTCAATTAGAAAATGACAACTTTCTTAAGTTGATTATTTTCTTGATTGACGAGCAGAGAAATTTTCCAATAGGAAAATATTCGTGCTTTTAAAAAGAGAACGCGAGCGGAAAGTTATCCACAGGTATGTCCTTTACATGTCCTTTATGGATGATAAAATATTTGCAGATCAAATTAATAAAGCTCTCTTTATTAATTTGAAATGAAGTTCTTTACACACAAACTTAAATCAAAAATCTCTGGCCAAGATTTTGATTTCTGAAAACTGCTTTAAAAAAAGTGTTCGACTAAATTTTATTCCAAATATCACACACCAAAGTAATGGATATTATGGAATAACTTAAAAACACTTTTAACAATAAGCGGTTTTCAAAAAAGCCGCTTCACAATATAGATCGCGTGGGCGGTTTTTTCTTTGCATAATTTTATACTCACTCTACCGCACCCAATACTTTTTTCTTATTTCCTCAACTTTTTTTTCTTCTTCAATTTCTTTAGTCTGTTTTCCCTTTTCACCTAACTTTTTTAGTTCTAATTCGGGCAACTGAGCAAGTTCCATTGCCCTTTTTTCTAAATATTCTTCAGTGTTTAATTTCGGATTTTCCAGCACTTCATCCAAAAGGGCGTGCAAAATATAGCCTATTTTAGGACTGGGCGTTATTTCTAATATTTTTATTAGACGATTTCCGTCAATTTTAATCATTCCCACAGACACGGGGTCTATCATCGCTTCTTCAATCATTGCCCGATATTTTCTTAATCTGTAAGGGCTTTCTTTCGGTCTGCCTGTCCCTATCCTGTCGCAAATTCTCAAATTCATAAGATCCCAAATATTGTCTTTTCCCACATTCGCTATCATTCTTCTTACCGCCGAAAGAGTAATTTGTTCGGTGTCGGAGAAAAACATATGCCATCGAACAAGCACCGAGACTTTGTCAATCACTTTTTTAGAAAATTTCAAATCGGATAAAATTCTTACCGCAGTTCTAGATCCGATCACATCGTGTCCATAAAATGTCCATTGATTCTGTTCTTTCCCCCATCGCCTCGTTTCCGGTTTTGAAATATCGTGAAGAAGCGCGGCGAGTCTGATTTCCAGCGGCCATTTTTTGTCAGCGGAATGTTGGACTGTCCTTAATAAATGCTCCCAAACATCATAAGCGTGAGCTGAATTTTGCTCAATTGACACCGACTTCTCCAATTCCGGAATTATATATTGCAATAATCCAAGATTTCGGCACAAAATCAGCCCATCCATTGGATTATCTGACATTATTATCCTTATAAACTCGTCTTTCACCCTTTCTTTCGCTATCTTTTGCAATAAAGGAGCGTGAATTTTAATGGCTTTTTCCGTCTCGGTGTTAATCGTGAAACCTAATTCTGATGATATTCTTACTGCTCTTAATAACCTCAAACCATCCTCGCTGAATCTGCTATGCGGATCGCCAACCGTCTTTATCGTCCCTGATTTCAAATCGTCTTGTCCTTTATACGGATCAATGATATGTCCTTTATAGAGATTTCCCGTTTCCTCGCTGTCTTTGATGTCCAATGCTATTGAGTTTATCGTAAAATCCCTTCTTTGGAGGTCATCTTCGAGTTTATCGCTGAATATCACCGAATCGGGGCGTCTTTTGTCGGAATATTCAGACTCTAACCTATAAGGGGTAACTTCCACCACTTTAAGCGTTTCATCTGAAACATTTTCACTAACAACTCCGACTGTCCCATAGTCATTCTCGTAAAATGTTTCCTTAAAGAGCCTTATAATATCTTCCGGTTTTGCGTTTGTTGTTATGTCCCAATCCCTCGGTCTTCTTTTCAAAAGCAAGTCTCTGACACAACCACCGACAAGATAGGCCTCAAACCCGGCTTTTTTTAGGGTTCTTGTTATTCGTGAAACATCATTCGGTACCGCAAAAAGTTTCGTCTCAAAATTTTCCTTCATCGTGAGCACATCTTATTACATTTTTTGATTTTTGCCTAACATAGCGTATTATATTCGCATTGCGCCCGTGGTGAAATGGATATCACGCAACGCTTCGGACGTTGTATTGCGGGTTCGAGTCCTGCCGGGCGCATATTGAATCTGCGAAAATCGTGAAAAGTTTGAAATATTTAATTATTCAGTATAATGATTGTAAGTTTCTTGATAATATATTGAAGTATTTGCGGGTATGGTTTAGTGGTAGAATGTATCCTTGCCAAGGATAAGACGGGAGTTCGATTCTCCCTACCCGCACAATGAGTCTTCGAATTGGGTGGGTAGAGCGAGATAACTGCTTGTCTCGCGTGGAGAATCGAAGGCCGGAGCATGTTTAGAGTCTGCGAGAAACGGCGAGGCGGGGTCGCGAACACTTAGATTTTTATGATTCGCCAGCAGGCGAAGAAATAAAAAGCTTAGTGATTCGTGACCGCTTCTCCCATCCCGCACAAGTTATTAAAGATTATTGATTATGAATATCTGCATTTTTGGAGACAGCATAGCCTGGGGCGCGTATGATCCTGAACAGGGCGGATGGGCTAATCGCCTTAGAAATTATTTTGAAGCGCAAAATAAAGATATTAATGTTTATAACCTTTCGATTTCTGGCGACACGACGACTGATCTGCTTAATCGGATTGAAACTGAATTAAAATCGCGAGAGCCGAACATTGTCATTTTTGCGATAGGAATAAACGACGCTCGATCTGTGAATAGCGCGAATTCAACGCGAGTCTCTATCGATGAATTTAAGAATAATCTAAAAAAACTTCACTCAACGGCGCATAAGTTTGCAGATAAAATTATTTTTATCGGGCTCACATCTGTAGATGAGTTGAAAATGAAATCTGTTTTCGGTTCATTTTATGCAAATCAAAATATAAAATATTTGGACACCGAAATAAAGAAGTTTTGCGAGGAAAATAATGTGAGATTCATCTCTATGAATGGAATTGTAAATATTATTGATCTTGATGATGGTCTGCATCCAAATACTGAAGGGCATAAGAAAATGTTTGATAAAATTAGACCGGAAATAGAAACCGTAATCGGATAAATGAAAAACACCAGCTTTAGCTGGTGTTTTTCATTATCTCTGCAGAAATAGACTGAATTTATTTAACCGAATCTTTCAAAGCTTTGGCGGCTCTGAATTTTGGAACTTTCATTGCCGGAACGGAGATTGATTCTCCCGTTCTAGGATTTCTCGCCTGTCGAGCGGCTCTTTCCTTTACTGAAAAAATTCCGATACCCGCGATTGACGCTTCTTCTCCTTTTTTCAAAGAATTGACAATTGAATCAAAAACCATATCTACAACTTGTTCCGCTTGAACCTTTGTTCCGTTAAGCATATTATGCACCATCTCCACTATTCCTTGTTTATTCATATAATTAAATTATTTATTTGAAACCTAATAATGAATCGACCTGATTATCTTTTCATTTGTCCGACAGATATTTTCTGAAGGACTTCAGTCTCAAGACATTATATATTAAGCCGTTTTTTACGCAATAGTCTTGAAAAGCTTAAAGCTATCAGCTATTAGCCGATAGCTTTTTAGATTATCGAGCAAATTCTATAACTCTAGATTCTCTAATGACATTTATTTTGATTTCGCCCGGGTATTTAAGCTCGTTCTCAATTTTTAGGGCTATATCTCTAGCCATTTTTTTGGCTTCAAGGTCGGAAACTTCCTCCGGAATGACGAAAACTCTTATTTCTCGGCCAGCTTGAAGGGCGTATGATTTCTCAACCCCTTTAAATGAATTAGTGATCGCCTCCAGTTCCTGAAGTCTTTTTAGGTAGTTTTCAACGGAGTCTCTTCTGGCGCCCGGTCTGGAACCGGAAATAATGTCAGCGACTTGCACAATAACCGATTCCACCGTTTCGTAAGGATATTCTTCGTGGTGCGAATGCATCGCTTTTATTATTTCTTCACCGGCGCCAAATTTTTGAAGTATTCTTTTCCCAATGTCAACATGAGTGCCCGCGACTTCGTGGTCAACCGCCTTCCCTATATCATGAAGAAGGGCTCCGGCTTTGGCGATGGCGACGTTAGCTTTGAGCTCTTCTGCAAGCATTCCGGCAAGATGCGCCATCTCAATGGAATGCTGAAGGACATTTTGACCGTAGCTTGTGCGGAAATAAAGCCTTCCCAAGATTGATATTATTCGGGGATCAAGATTGAATACTCCACATTCATAAGCGGCCTGCTCTCCTTTCTCCTTGATTATTTTATTAACATCCTGTTTGGCTTTTTCCACTATACTTTCAATCTTTGCCGGCTGGATTCTTCCGTCGGCTATCAGATTTTCAAGAGCCATTCTCGCGATTTGTCTTCTCACTGGGTCAAAAGAGGAAATAATAATAGCGCCAGGGGTGTCATCGACAATGACCTCAACTCCGGTCGCGCGCTCAAAAGCCTTGATATTCCTGCCTTCTTTGCCAATAATTTTCCCTTTCAATTCATCGGAAGGAATATTTACCGTGGTTGACATTATGTCTGAAACGACTGAACTGCTGAGTCTTTGGACGGCGGAAGTAAGAATTTCATTGGCTTTACGATCCAATTTTTCTTGCCCTACGGATTCAAGTTTCTTAATTCTAACCATGATATCCTCTTCGAATTTTTTCTCGGCAAGGTTTATTATTTCCGTCTTCGCTTCTTCTTCAGTAAGGTTGGCAAGCTTCGCCAGAGACGCTTTTCTTTGCTTTTCAAGATTTTCAGCTTTTTCTCTAATCTCTCTTATCTCCGAAATTTTTCCTTTTATGGCTTCAACTTCTTTGTCTATGTCTATCTGTCGCTTATCCAATAAATCCTCCTTTTTTATCAATCTGTTTTCAGTCTGTTTAAGTTTCTCCTCTTTTTCTTTCATCTCGTTTCGGAGTTCCTTCATCGTTTCCGAAGCTTTCCCCTCGGCTTCGGAAGTTATCTTCTTCGCCGCTTCTTTGGCGTCCAATATCATTTGCTTCACCTCAAGCTCAAGAGAGCCTTTTTTCCCAAGCGCTATTATAAGCCTTAGGTAATAACCTATAATCGCGCCGATAATCGACGCGAATCCGACCATGAGAAACACTATTTTTAATGACATATTGCGAAAGTGATTTCGCTTTTTAAACTCTAGATTATAGGAATAAGCAGACTTGTCCTATTGTTAGGCATTATTCTATTATTTATGAACGATAACGGCTAAAAATAGTCAAACAGGTCACTTATTGTCTTTGAATTATTCAAGTTAATTTTTTGCCGTGAAAATTGGGGCAAAATAAAATAATAACGGTGACAAAAAAGAATAAGCTTCTAAATGCGTAAAAAACGAAAACATTAAATTAAAATTATTAACGACTTTATGTTATAATAATTTTGCGTCATTGTCCACTAAAAAATAATTTTAAACGGGTCTATTTTTTTTGAATGTAAAATTTAGAAATAATTTCAAGTAACATTAAAGAATTTTGTCTATAATTCCGTATTTTTTGGCTTCTTCGGCGGACATAAAGTAGTCTCTGTCGGCGTCTTTTTCAATTTGAGCGAGAGGTCGACCAGTGTTTTGAGCAAGAATTTTATTTAGTTTTTCGCGAGTTTTCAGTATGTGTTTGGCTGTTATCTCTATATCAGAAGCCTGCCCTTGCGTTCCTCCCCATGGCTGGTGAATCATAACTTCGGAATTGGGCAAAGCGTATCGCTTTCCTTTCTTTCCGGCGGATAGAATGACGGCTCCGGCGGAGGCAGCAATACCCACGCAGACGGTTGACACGTCATTTTTCAAGTAATTCATCGTATCCAATATGGCAAGCGCCGCCGTCACCGAACCGCCTGGTGAATTTACATACAAGCTTATGTCTTTCTTCGGGTCTTCTGACTGTAGAAATAGAAGCTGGGCGATTACTATATTGGCGACATAATCGTCAATCTCTCCGCCGAGAAAGATAATGTTGTCTTTAAGCAGGCGAGAATAAATGTCATAGGCCCTCTCCCCGAACTGCGATTTTTCTATAACTGTCGGTATTAACATAATGTCTGGCATTATATTTGCGTCTAATCATATTGTCAAATTTGACAATTCTTTAATTGTATTTTCCCCAAAGGAAAAAGAAGATATTACTCTTCAAGTCTTTTTTTTATTCTTGAATAAACGACAAACATCATTCATAATTGTTTTATGAGACTTCATAGATTTTTCATGGAACGAGAAATATCGGAAAGCGGAGAGGTAACAATCATCGATAATGACTTAATTCGCCAATGGGGGAAGGTTTTTCGCTTTAAAGTGGGCGACAGGGTAATACTTTTTGACGGATTGGGATTTGATTATGTTTCGGATATTGTCTTATTGGATAAAAATAAAGGCGTTCTGAAAGTCGTTGAGAAAATTAAAAATGAGAATGTTCCGAAAAAAGAAATTCATCTTTTTCAGTCAATAATAAAAAAAGACAAATTTGAATGGGTGCTGGAAAAAGGAACGGAGCTTGGCGTTTCTTATTTCCATCCGATTGTCTCCGAGAGAAGCGAAAAGAAAAATATCAATTTTGAGAGGGGAAGAAAAATCATTAAAGAGGCGAGCGAGCAGTCGGGAAGGGGAAGAATGCCTATTTTGGGCGAGTTGACCGATCTTGAGGAGTCGCTGAATAATAACTTTCCATCCATCGCTTTTCATCCCATGGGCGACAAATTTGAAAGAAGCAATTTTGAAAAAGAAAAAGTCATCGGTATTTTTATCGGTCCCGAAGGTGGTTGGGGCGACAGGGAATTGGAAATTTTCAAAGAAAGGGAAGTAAAAATTCTATCTCTAGGTTCGCAAATTTTTAGAGCCGAAACCGCTGCAGTCGCGGTTTCTTCATTGTTTTTATTGTAAATCCGCAAATGGATGTAAAAAATATCAGGCGCGCTTCTTTAAGCGCGCCCTTATTGCCTCCTCTAATAATTTATTCATAAAAAAAAGGCGGGCCTATAAGATCTATTTTTCTTTCCGTTTTTCTTTTTTCTTTTGGTGTTGGGTTTTCTTCTTTTTTTTCTGAATCCCCCTTCTTTTTATTTTGCTCAATCTTTTTATTAGCGCGCATATCAACCCCTTTCTCAAAGAGAATTGTAAGAAATAAATAAGTGCTTTCTAAAAAGAAATTATACTTTACGACTCGATATTTCACAAATTTTTTTCATATTTTTGCAAAAAGATCAATGGTTGCATTAGCCAATTCCAAAATTGTTAAATTTGCTCCATCTTATCAATCCTTCTTTTATATTTTTCTCCGTTGGAGAAGGGGGTAGAGAGCCAAACGGAGACGATTTTTTGGGCGAGGGCGAAATCAATTTCATCGGCGGGGAGGGACAAGACATTCGTGTCGTCGTGTTCGCGGGATTGTTTTGCCGTAGCGATATCATCGGCAAGGGCGGATCGGACTCCGTGAAATTTATTGGCGGTGATGTCCACGCCGACTCCGGAGCCGCAGATTAAAATTCCTTTGCCTGCTTTCGTATTTTGCGAAACTTTTTCAGCCACCAATTTGGCGAAGTCGGTGTAATCGTCATTCGGGTCATATTTGAAATTCCCCATATCTTCAAAACTTTGCCCGCTTTCGGTCAAATATTTTTTAATATTTTCTTTTAAATTATAACCGCGATGGTCGGCGCCCAAATAAATCATATTGGGATATTTTAGCTTTTTTGGCGTAAAAACAAAAGCGCGTATCGGAAATTTTAGTGCGGGGTGTTGTTGCCGCATGGCAATAAACACACCAAAAGATCAATACGCGCTATTAACAACAATCAATTTTTTTGGAAAAATTAATCTGAATCACTGACATCTTCTGGCGGCCATTCCGGAAATGTTTTTCCTACAGATATTTTACCTGCAGGAATTAATTCATCACTGTAAATATCTTCATTTGCCAGTACTGCCTTTAGTGACAAAAAATAATTTAAATAATTTGGCAGATTTTTCACGACCTGAATAACCGTATGGTGAGCATCATCTTCAGAAAATCCTGATTTAATGCAATATGTTATTTTTTCTGATATTGCGCTTCCCACTCTTTCTATAAAACTTCTTTCAACATCTTTCCTTATTTTCTGTTTATCCTTTTCGTGCATTTTTCCCCTCCTTTTCTAAATTGAATTTAATTGTATAGATTACAAAAATCTTTCTGTTTACATTTATACACCATATAAGCAATCTATACAAGATTTTAGCAAATTAATTATTATTGAATAAGGGCATTATTATTGATAGTATTCGACATATATGTGCGGAATAGTCGGCTATATAGGAAAAGAAGAAGCGTTGCCGATTTTAATGGGCGGACTAAAAGCGCTTGAATACCGCGGATATGATTCCGCGGGAGTTGCCGTATTTTCAAAAAATGAAATCAATGAAAAGAAAACTGTCGGGCAAGTTGAAGTATTGGAGAAGGCTGTGGGTGACGGAGCTGACTTTAAAGGAAATTTAGGAATAGCTCACACACGCTGGGCGACGCATGGAGCTCCGAGCGAAGCAAACGCTCATCCTCATAGTGATTGTCCAAGGCGCGTATTTCTTGTCCATAACGGCATTATTGAGAATTATAAAGAATTGAAAAGTTACCTTTCAGACAGAGGACATATTTTTAAATCCGCGACTGATACGGAATCAGTCGCGCATCTCATAGAAAGTTTTTTAAAAGAGGGCAAGGATTTCAAGATGGCACTTTTTGATACTCTTAAAATGATAAAAGGCGCGTACGCTCTTGCTATTATTGATGCGAATAACCCCGAAATATTGTATGCCGCGAAGTTATCTAGTCCTCTTGTTGTCGGAGTCGGGAACGGGGAGAATTTTTTAGCTTCAGACCCGTCCGCCATCATCGGCAAGACGCGGGACTTCATTTATCTCAAAGATGGCGAGCTCGCGGAAATCACTGGGGATAAAATCAATATTACTAATCTGGAAAAACAACCGACTCCGATTGAGATTGTCCGCTTGGAATGGAATCTGGAGCAGGCGCAAAAAGGCGACTTCCCGCACTTTATGCTCAAGGAAATTTTTGAAGGGCCTGAAGTCGTGCGTTCCCCGCTTTGCGAGGAAGAATTATCACTAAAGAAAATAATGTAATTTTGGGCGGATTGGAACAAATTTCAGACAAGCTTCAAAAAATAAAAAGAATGATTATTTTGGCTTGCGGGACATCTTATCATGCCGGTCTTGTGGGGGAATATCTTTTTGAAGAAATTGCCAGACTGCCGACTGAAGTTCATTTTTCCTCCGAATTCAGGTATCGCGACGAACCTTTTGAGGAAGGCGTCGCGGTCTTGGCGATCTCCCAATCTGGAGAAACAGCCGACACGCTCGCCGCGCTCCGCAAAGCAAAAGAGAAAGGCCTGCTTACGCTGGGGATTGTCAATACTGTCGGCTCAACAATTGCCAGAGAAACTGATGCCGGAGTTTATAATCACGCCGGTCCTGAAATCGGCGTGGCGTCAACGAAAGCGTTTCTGTCTCAGATAACCGTTCTTGTCCTTATGGCTATATATTTTTCTAAAAATAATGATTCGCTAACCGGAAACTTATTGAAAGAGCTGGGAAAAATTCCCGAAAAAATTAAAAAAATTTTGTTTCAATCTTCCGCGATAGAAAAGCTGGCTCTAAAATATAAAGATTGCGCCAATTTTCTTTTTATCGGCCGCCGTTATAATTATCCGACTGCGCTTGAAGGAGCTTTAAAGCTGAAAGAAGTTTCTTACATTCACGCCGAAGGGTACGGCGCCGGCGAAATGAAACACGGACCGCTCGCGATGATATGTCCCGATTTCCCGACGATGGCGATAGTGCCTCAAAACGGCATTTCAGAAAAAATCTATTCCAATCTTGAAGAAATAAAAGCGAGAAAAGGTTCGATACTCGCAATCGCGATGGAAGGCGATAAAAAATCGCGTCATTAGCTGATGATGTCATTTATGTTCCAAAAACCATTGAACCGCTTGAGCCCTTGCTTACGGTTGTCCCGCTTCAACTATTCGCCTACTATGCCGGCGTCCATCGCGGACACAATGTGGACAAGCCGAGAAATCTCGCCAAGTCAGTGACGGTGGAATAGATTTATTTCAAATTCTCCAAAAATTCAAAGACTTTTTGATTGGTTATTACCATCTCTATATATTCTTTCGCTTTTGCCGGATTTGCGTCTTTGTGATGCTCAAGCAGATGAGCGGCTTCTTTTTCAACCTCATTTTTATCGGCTTTAATCTTTTCCAATACGGCGATGCGATTTAGGACAATTTGAAGTTTCGCCCTCTTTTCCGCGTCAGGCCTCCACTCTTTCTTCATATCTTCAAAACTTTTCTTCAGATGTCTCAGATATTCCTCAACTTTCATGCCCATTCTTTCAATGTCGTCTTTGAATTGAGCTTCCATTTTGTTAAGCTCGTTCTCAATCAGAATTTTAGGCAGAGTCATTTTTGATTCAGAAATTATTTTTTCAACGATTTCAATCCTTTTCTTTTCCCTCGCCTTGTCTTCTTTATTTTTCGCCACAATGACTTTAAGTTTTATTTTGAAATCCGCCACATCTTTAAAGTCGCCGAGCTTTTTGACAAGTTCGTCATTCAGTGCCGGCGCGGGAGTATTTTCTTCCTTGTCGCGATTATGATTGTGAGCAACGCTTTTTAGAATTTGACTGATCGCTTCTTCGACTTCTTTGTCGCTAACTTCCTCTTTCGGCATCTCTTTTGAATTTTTTTCTTTCGCGATTTTCTTGTAATCAGCTAATTTTACCTCGGGCATTATGGCAATCTTCACCTTGAAGCCGAGCGGTTCATTGTGAGCGATTTTAGTGATGGTGATTTCCGGGGCGCCGATGTATTCATATTCGTGCTCGGAAAGCAAATGGGGAAGCGCGTCCTCTATGGCTAAACGAGCCCCTTCTTCAAGCACTGACAATTCGCCAACTTTGCCGATAAGCACTGATTCCGGAACATTGCCTTTTCTAAAGCCGGGAAGCTCCGCGTCTTTCTTTATTTCCGCGAGCGCTTTGTCCCTGTGAATTTTCAAATGTTCGCTCTTGATTTCTCCTTCAATTTCAATCTCGGAATTTTCAAGTTTATTGACGCTTTTCGTTTGATATATTTTTTGTCCGTTTGTTTTCATCATAATTTTTCAGTTTATCCGCAAAATTCCTTGTTGGCAAGATTTTAAAAACATTAGACGCCGCGTCGGGCATCGAGCGTTCAACATTTTTAGTTAGAGCTCGCGACGCCGCTTGATTCTATTAGAATGGTTTTTGTTTTTGAAACATCGGATTTCAGGCGAATCATCACTGTCCCGTTTTGGCTTGTCTTTGCCGTGAGCGGCTGAAACAAAACATCTTGTCCTCCTCCCGCGAGCGATATTCCGTAAATCTCGACCGCGCCGTCGACATCGACTGTTTTATTGCTTGAATCGGAGCTTGAATAAACCGTTCCGCGGAAAAGAACAATTTTTGAAGATTCAAAATGAATGCCGTAGGCGTAGCCGTCTTTAGCTGAAAGAGTATCGCCTCTGGCTTCGTCCAAGAGAGAAAGCGCCTCCTCGTCAACCACTTGAAGAGCCTTGCTGTTTCTGAAAGAGCTCATTGATGTGAATATTATCGCCGCTAAAACCGCCAAAATAGACAAGGTGATGACAAATTCCATCATGGTGAAACCGCGGTTAGGTTTTAGGTGATAGGTGGTGGGTTTTAGGTTTTTATAAAATGACATTTTGCGCGTTGATTGAAAAAGTTTCATATATTGTTCATTACGGAATACATCGGAGTTATCATCGATATGGCAAAAAATCCGACAACCGCTCCGATAAAAACCATAAGAAACGGCTCGATTATCGTGGACATATCTTTTGTTTTTTGGCTCACTTCGTTTTCATAAAAAAGAGCGACCTCCATAAGCATATTCGACATATTGCCGGTCTCTTCGCCGACATTGATCATTTCGCCGACAAAAATGGGGTAGAGACGGCTGTTTTTGATGAAGACGGACGATATGTTTTCTCCTTTCTCCACGCTTGACTGCGATTCTTTCAGCACCTTTTTGTAATAATGATTTTGAATGACATCGCCCGTGATATTCAGCGCTTGAGCGACCGGCACTCCGGCGGAAAGAAGGGAAGATAGGGTGCGAGTCGTCCTCGCGGAATTCGTTTCTTTGATGATGGTTGAGATGATCGGCATTTTTAGTATCAAGAAATCAAGCGATTTGCGGCCTTTGTCCGTGCGTGTCCATGAGTACAAAAACCCTGCGATCAATATTATTCCCAAAAAAACATAAATCGCGTTATCTTTAATCAAGTCGCTCGCGAAGATGACGCTTCTCGTGCTCAAAGGAAGTTCCGCTTTGACTTCTTTGAAAGTGTTTGTCAGTCCCGGCACCACATAAATAAGCATAAGAATTCCGATTATGAGCATTACCGTCATTATGATGGCGGGATATATCATAGCGCCTTTGACTTTTTTCTGAAGTTTGTAAGAGTTGTCCATTTGGACGCTCACTATCGCCAGAGACTCGGACAAACTTCCGCTTTCTTCTCCCGCTCCGACCATCGATATCAGGAGATTGGAAAAAACATCAGGATGCTCTTTCATCGCTTCGCTCAATGTTTTGCCTCGGCTCACATCCGAGCTCAAAGAAGCGGTTACATTTTTGAGCCGTTTGTTTCTTGTCTGCCTTTCTATTATGGACAATGATCGCGACAAAGAAAGGCCGGCTTTAAGCATCGCTCCCAAATTTTTGGCAAAGATTATTTTTTCACGCATCGTGATTCTGCCTAAGAGAGAGCGCGCTCTTGAAAGTAGGCGATTTCTGCCGATTTTTTCTTCAAAGGCGCTTACCACGGTGTCCCCTTCGTTCTTAACTTCTTTGTAAAGAGAAAATTTATCCGCCGATTCACGCGAACCTTCATAAGTTTCTCCCGATGGCTTTACCGCTTTGAAATTAAATTTTGGCATATTTGTTTCTCTTTAATCTTAGCAATCCTAAAATTACCGCGGCGACAAAAAACAAAGAACTAAGCATAGATATAAGCAATGCTCCTCCGAACCCAAGACCTTCTCCAAATCCAAAGTACGCAAAAAAGTACCCCAAAAATCTGGCAAATGAATTAAAAAATAAAAAAACTATCGCTACCGATGTTGCCAAGACTAATTCTAAATTTCGAGCCGTTGTTTTATGATCTGCTTCAATTTTTTTACGAGAGTTTAAAAGCAGGATTATTCCATAGAACATAAATGGCAACATTAGCGTCAGCGGCGTGTCATTTGCAAAAACCCACCAAGCGGGCAGCAAAACTAAAAAACATATTCCCAAAATTGTGTCTAAAATCATTTTAATTTTTTTATTTAAATTGATAAACAACTCACTCCGTCACCACCCTTAAGACTTCCTCTATGGTGGTGATGCCCTGCGCCGCTTTGAAAATTCCGTCTTCGACCATCGTCATCATTCCTTCTTTCTTCGCCTGCTTTTCAATATCTTCGGATGTTTTGCCGTTCATAATCAGTTCCCTGACGGCCGCCGACATTTTAAGCGTTTCGTGTATGCCGACGCGTCCGCCGTATCCGTCGGCGCATTCCGCGGAAGGTTTAGGTTTATAAAAAGGAATCGTCTCCCAAGAAGCTTCCGCTCCGACGACCTTTTCTTCCTTCAAGAAGCCTAGCACGCGATCCATATCGACGGTCTTTCCAAGGGATTCCAATTCGGCTCTCGAGAGAAAATATTTTTCTTTCGCCGAGCATAATTTTCTCACCAAGCGCTGGCCGATGACGACATTGATTGTTGACACCAGAAGAAACGGCTCTATTTTCATGTCAATCAGTCGGGGTATCGCTCCGGCGGCGGAATTGGTGTGAAGCGTTGACAAGACAAGGTGTCCCGTGAGAGCGGCGTTGATCGCGAGCGAGGCCGTCTCGCCGTCCCTTATTTCTCCGACCATAATAATATCGGGGTCTTGCCTGACGAGAGAGCGGAGTCCGCTTGAGAACGAAAAACCTATTTCCGGCTTCACCTGAGTCTGATTGATTCTCGACATCTGATATTCAATCGGGTCCTCAATGGTGGAAATATTGACATCGGGAGTGTTTAATATGTCCAGTATCGTGTAAAGAGTCGTGGTCTTGCCCGAGCCCGTAGGTCCCGTGGTAAGTATCATTCCGTTCGCCTGTTTGGTGGCGCAATGGATTTTTTCCAGTCCCTCGCCGTGAAATCCGATGCCTTCAAGAGTGAAGCCCGACACGTCTTCCCGTAAAAGTCTCATAACCGTTTTTTCGCCGAAATGCGTCGGGATTATGGAAACTCTGAAAGAAACTTTTTCTTTGTTCATTTCAACTTTGAAACGGCCGTCTTGAGGCAATCTTTTCTCGTCCAATTTCAGACTGGAAAGGACTTTAATTCTCGCGGTGATGCTTTCGCCGACATTTTTCGGAAGGACCATCGCGTCGTGGAGGATTCCGTCAATTCTGTATCTTATCAAGACTTGATTTTCAAGCCGCTCGATGTGAATATCCGAAGCGTTCTGGATTATGGCGTGTTTCAAAAGAGTGTCGACTATTCGCACCACAGGCACATCTTCGGCCAGTTTTTTCAAATCGGCTTCCTGCCCCCCGCCCGCCCCTTCGGAATCTTCAGTCAATGTTTTAAGGGAAAGCGCCTCTTTTTGTATTATGTCCCCGAATTCCGCCTTGAGGCTTTTTTGATATTGCAAGATCGCGTTCTTGATTGAATCGTTGTTCGTGAGGCGCGGCAAAATTTTAAGCCCGACTTTTTTCTTGATGAATTCAATGGCGGCAAGGTCGTCGGTGTTGAGCATCGCCACCTCAAGAGACCCGTCTTTTTTGTTGAAAGCGATAATGTTGTTTTTTCGCGCGACCGGTTCCGGTATCATTGACAATATTTCAAAATCAATTTTCTGGCCGTTGAGATCGACAAAGGGAATGCCCAAGATGTACGCTTTGATGCGACGGAGGTCGTCATCGGTAATCAGGTTTTTGGATATGAGCGCTTTTTCTATGTTCAGTCCGCTCTTTTTAGTCTCTTCTTCGGCATTTTCATAGTCAACTCGCGACACCAGCCCCGAGTCCAAAATGAATTCCTTTAATTTTTTTTCCTCAATGCGCATATTTTATTTCTATTATATCAGAAAGGGAAAATAGTCCCAACGGTCTTGATCTTGCACGAAAAGGCCGCCGTCTAATGTCGGAAAAAGAAAATTTGACTTTTAGATATTTTTATGCTTAGATATTAATGCTCGGAATGTTCCGAATAGTTCGTTGAGATTTTGAAAAAAGGAGGTTGTTATGCTTATTGGAGATGCGTGTTGTTTTTTGGGCGAGAGAGGAAAGGATCCCCTCGCTCAAAAAGATTTGATGTTAAATTTTGGTGTTGCCACCGCGACACCTCCGACTGTGCCACTAGAAAATAAAAAAGGTGGTCGCCCCCTGACCATGAAAGAGACGCTCGACAAGGTGGGGGGATTTAAGAATTCAATAATCAACCAAGAGAGATTGCGTCTTGTGTTTGGTTTCTCTGACTTAGTGGAGGCGACAAACAACAAACAGACGGGAGTAGTTTTAGGACTCCAAAACACTCCGTCAGACGCAGAACCCGAGGCTCTTTTTGAGGCTGGGATTCGAATTATGGCCATTGCCTATTATGGGCAAAATCAGTACGGGAGCGGTTTTGCAAATGCCGAGATTGGTCTGACTGAAGACGGCCGTAATCTCATAAGGAGGTACGCCGAGGCCGGGATGATTATTGATGTGTCCCATGCCGGACACCAGACGATGATTGATGCGATTTCTTTCATCGAAGAGAATCGTATTGATTGTCAAATCATGGCTTCACACGGCGGGTGTGTTTCCGTGTCTCATCATCTGAGAAATATCTCGGATGAGGCAATGAAGGGTATTATCAGATTGGAAGGTGTGGTTGGAATTACAACCATCACCTTCAATTTGGATGAAAGAGATAATTCCATCAACCCGTTTATTCGACATTTATCTCACGCGTTAAAAATATGCGGGGAGAATAATGTTTGCATAGGTACTGATAGTGTCTATGTAAAAAGGACACTGAAGGAGGCAGAGGAAGGGATAAAAAAGTTGCGTCCTTGGCTTGACCCTCTGGATATTCAAGGGATTAGATATCCTGAAAATATCTATGAGGGACCGGATCTGATGCAAAAAATTTACAAAGACTTGCGCGATGAAGCAGGTTTCACTGATCCTTACATAGGCTTTGTTCAAGGTCATTTTACAAATGACCAAATAAAAAAAATAATTGGGCAAAATATGTTCGATTTCTTTAATCGAGCATTGCCTGCCTAATACATACATGCAGTGGAATTTTTTTAATAGCGACCCGCCGAAAAGTTTTTAAACTTTTCGGCGGTTTTTTATTTGACGGCAGAAAAAATCATAAAAATATTTTGATTTTCTCCGCGACTGTTTCTTTCTCTCCTTTTCTGTATTCTTTCTTCGGCCAGAAGACGGGCATTTTATCGTTGAAATATCGGGGAATGAGATGAATATGAAAATGAGGGACATCTATTCCGACGACTGAAAGCGCGACGAAATCGGCGGACATCGCTTCTTTAATTGTTTTCATCAGTTTTTTTGCGCCGATAAAAATATCCGCTACGACCTCATCCGGAGCAGCTTCCATTTTTTCATAATGCTTTTTCGGTATGACAAGCGTATGTCCTGGATTCACGGGCTTAATATCCAAAAAAGCGAGAATTTCATCATCTTCATAAATTTTCTCCGCCGGTATCTCGCCTTTTATTATTTTGCAAAATATGCATTCGTTCATCAGGATATTATATGCTAAAATTTAGGCAATTAAAATCCAACTTATGGGAGAATCTAATTTTGACAAAAAGGGTTTCTTTTTCTTTTTAAAATTTACGGCTTTGATCTTCGTTCTTTTCTTTTCCGTCAAATACGGACCGCGTCTCGCCGACAGCAATTTGATTATCGCCACAAACGGCGGGCCGCAGAAAGAGGCGCAGATAGCGGGGCTCGTCGCTTTAAAGCGATATGACGAAACGAAAAAAACCTATTCCGCGCCGAAGAGATTGACTCTCGGATTCGTTGGAGACATTATGCTCGATAGAGGAATTAAAAGTAGCGTGGAGAAATACGGCAACAGCGATTATATTTTTCCTTTTGAAAAGGTGAAAAATTATCTCAACAGTTTTGATATTCTATTTGGAAATTTGGAAGGGCCAATTTCTGACAGGGGAACTTTGGCGGGTTCAATTTATTCATTTAGGATGAATCCACGCTCCGCGAAATCTTTGAAAGAAGCCGGGTTCGGCATTTTGTCGGTCGCCAATAATCACATCGGCGATTGGGGGAGAACGGCGATGAAAGACACTTTTCAAAACTTGAATAACGCGGGGATAATATATTCAGGCGGAGGAAATAACAAGGAAGAAGCTTATGAAGTAAAAAAGATTACGGCAGGCGACACCAAGATTGCTTATCTCGCTTTCAGCGAGTTTGGGAAAGGATACCTTGAAGCGGGAGAGAATACGGCGGGCATTGCGATTATTTCAGATGAAAAATTAAAATCGGGAATAGAAAAAGCCAAAGCTGAAAACGACATCGTGATAGTATCTTTCCACTTCGGCGACGAATACAAAAAAGAGCCGAACGCTTACCAAAAATCCGTCGCCCATAAAGCCATTGACTACGGAGCCGATTTGGTCGTCGGACATCACCCTCATGTCGTGGAGCCGATAGAAGTTTATAAAGATAAATACATAGCTTACAGCCTGGGCAATTTCGTCTTTGACCAGCATTTTTCCAAAGAAACGATGGAAGGCGTGGCGCTCAAAGCGACAGTGGAAAATAAAAAAATCACAGAAGTGTCTAGTGATAAAATTGTGATAAACAAACACTATCAGCCGGAGCTTGAAACGAATTCGTCTGAATGACAAAATCATCTTGACGGCGTGATATACTTTTCGCTGTATGAAAAAATATCTCGTGCGGAAAGAAATAACGAGGGACGCGGACGAAAATTTAAAAGCGTATCCGGAAATTTTGAGGCGACTGCTTTTTTATCGGGGAATTGAGACGGGCGAAGACGCGGAGAAATTTTTGAATCCTGATTATGACGGCGGAACGCACGACCCGTTTTTGATGAAAGATATGGGGAAGGCAGTTGATAGGATTTTGAAAGCGATTGGCGATAATGAAAAAATAATAATTTACAGCGACTATGACGCGGACGGAATTCCGGGCGCAGTGGTTCTCCACGACTTTTTCAAAAAAATCAGCTTTAACAATTTTGAAAATTATATTCCTCACCGCCACGAAGAAGGTTTCGGCCTCAATATGGAAGCGGTGGAAGAATTCGGAAAAAGCGAAGCGAAACTTTTACTTACGATTGACTGCGGAATTGCTGATGTAAAAGAAGTCGAGCGACTTAATGAATTGGGAATTGATGTCATCATTACCGACCATCACGAGCTTGGGGAAAAAATTCCGCCAGCGTGCGCGATTTTAAATTCCAAACAATCCGATTGTCAATATCCGGAAAAGATGCTTTGCGGAGCGGGCGTTGTCTTCAAACTCGTTCAAGCGTTAATCGTGAAAAAAAATCTTGATTGGCAAATGAAAGAAGGCGTGGAGAAATGGTTTCTGGATATGGTCGGGATCGCCACGCTCTCCGATATGGTTCCGCTTGTCGGAGAGAACAGAGTTTTTGCTTACTATGGACTGAAAGTCTTGAGAAAATCTCCGCGCGTCGGGCTTATGAAACTTTTGAGAAAAATAAAAGTCGAGCAGAAGCATATTACCGAAGAAGACATCGGTTTCACAATCTCGCCCCGAATAAACGCCGCTTCAAGAATGGGCGTGCCGATGGATGCTTTCAAACTGCTTTCGACTTTCGATGAAATATCGGCTGACGAATTAAGCATCCATTTAAATAAAATAAATGACGAAAGAAAAGGTCTGGTCGCCTCAATGGTCAAAGAGATTAGACACACTCTTTCGTCGCGCGAGGACGGCGCAGATAAAAAAGAAGCGATCGTGCTCGGTAATCCGAAATGGAAACCGTCGCTTTTAGGACTTGCCGCCAATATTCTGATGCAAGAAAATTTTTGCCCCGTGTTTCTTTGGGGCAGAGAAGGAGAAAATATTTTGAAAGGTTCGTGCCGTTCGCCGGAGAATGTCAGCTTAATAAATTTGATGAAATCTTTGCCGGAAGGACTTCTTCTAGACTATGGCGGGCACTCTCTCTCCGGCGGTTTCAGCGTAAGCCATGAAAAAATTCATCTGCTTGAAACGGAAATAATAAACGTTTTGAAAAAAATTAAAATCAACGATGATGACGCGCCTCAAGAAATTTTTATAGATAAAAAAATGTCCATTGATGACGCGAATTGGGAGATATATGGCTCGGTAGAGAAACTCGCGCCGTTCGGCGCGGGCAATCCGAAACCTCTTTTTCTTTTTGAAAATTTAAAAATCGCGGGAGTAAAAAATTTCGGCAAAGAAAAAAATCATCTGGAAATTTCGTTCGCAAAAAGTGACGGAAAAAATATTTCCGCCATCGGTTTTTTTATGAAAGGCG
>JAGXAA010000006.1 GCA_018971765.1 Patescibacteria group bacterium | reverse complement strand
ATCGCCGGACAGAATCCTTCCTTTGACAGAGACGCGATTCACAAAGCGGCGGAAAGGTATCACATAAATTGGCCTTTAGCTTATCGGACGATTGACCTTCATACCGCTTGCTGGTTCCATATGGTCAAAAGGGGAGTGGCGCCGCCCGTTGCCAACAAGCGAAGCGATCTTAATTCGGATAAAATAATGAAATATGTCGGGATTCCGGCTGAACCGCGTCCGCACAACGCTTTGAACGGAGCAAAAGTGGCGGCGGAGGCGCTCTCAAGATTATTTTATGACAAATCATTAATCGATGAATTTAAGAGGCATCCTATTCCTTGGTAAATTATTCTAATACAACCTTATTTATAGCCATATTTATGACTTTTTGCGTTGCAAATAATCGGCAAAAAGCTTGACAGCAAGAAAATAAAATGCTAGCGTAGTAAAAGATCAGAGGCGACTCTGATTTTTTAATTTTTCTAGGGTTTGTTCGCTGGAAATTATATTCTAAACAAGCCTTGAAACAAAAAACTATGATAGAAATTACAACATCTTTATTGTTATTGGTATCGTCGCTTTACGGAGGGTTAAGCGGAGCGTCAGTCGCCGCTGCCTCTCAAAATAAAGTTGAACCGATTCTTCAAAGACAAGAGCGCCCGGAGAGTATTGAGAATGATAATCCAATCACTTTTGAGCAATATGTGAGAGAGTATTTCAAGGACAATCCGATATTGGCTGAAATAGCGAAATGCGAATCGACTTTCAGGCAATACGATTCTGACGGCGAAGTCATCAAGGGCAAGATCAATAAAAACGATATCGGCGTGATGCAGATAAATAAACATTACCATCTTGAGAGGGCGAATAAATTAGGATTTGATCTGAATACGATTGAAGGCAATATGGCATACGCGAAAAAGCTTTACGAAAGCGAAGGGACGAAGCCATGGAAATCATCGTCAAATTGCTGGGAAAAGTACGCTCAGACGAATGGAGATTCTGTGAACGGATAAAAACCAAAAGCGGACAAAGAAATTTAAGAATTAAATAAACTTATAAGACAAAATCCGGTTTAATGCCGGATTTTGTTTTTTCTAAAAATCCAAAAATTACACGGAAGAAGAGAGTACCTTATTTCATTTCTTATTTACTCAATATATTGATGTCGCAAAAGGTATATTGTGCGACACTTCGGTGCTCTGCCCTTCGGGCAGAAATATTATACCTATCGTGATCGCACGAATACATGTTGTCCGACACTAATCCCTTCACATTTCTATATAACAATCAAAACAAATACAGCTAGCAGTTATATCACGCTGGCGAGGAAAGTTTGAGAGTCAGGCAATCCGCGAAAAAAAGTTTTAAAGGTATACGCGGTGTCGCAAACCTCTCTTTGATACTCGCTATCGACGACGAACCATATTGAATAGGGATCGCTCCCCTCTTGCGTAACATAAGAAGTGATGTTTTCCCTTGGAGAACCCTTTCGGTTTTCTTTCGGCTTCATTTCATCAGAATGAAATTTCGCCGTCAAAATCCGGAAAAATTTTCTTTTCTTTTCTTTATAGTTCTTAATCAACCGTAGTTGTATTTCTTACAACGCGCGCGCGAGAAAAATTTTCAAATCGAGCGCGGTGGCTTTTGGAAACAAAGTTCCTAAAAGGCACTGCTAGCCGTTTGGGCCATCGCGCCCGGTTTAAAAATAAATTTTATTATCAAGTAATTTTTTTAATATCAATATGAAAACAGCACAGCAAGTTGCGGAAAAGTTTGCGAGTCGCGCCAGCGCGGCCGCGGGAGATTATGTCAATGGCGCGATGGCCACAACCAAAGATCAAGCGGCCGCCGCGATAGCAGCAAAAGAAATTTATAAGCAAGCGCTAACTGCTTCCTTCGGACGGGATTCTTACGCCAAAGGATTGCAAAAATCAGGCAAAGCCGGATGGCAGAATGGCGTAAAAACAAAAGGGTCAGAAAGATTTGCAACTGGTGTAAGCGAAAGCGCAACCAAATACGCCACAAACTCTGGCAAATATGACAGCGCGAGAGCCGCCGCCTCTTCCCTTCCTCGCGGTTTGAAGGGTTCGGAAACCAACCTCGCCAGAGTCAAAGCCGTCGTCGTAGCTTTGCGAACAGCCAAAGTCGGCGCCTCCGCCTAAACGGACATCGTAATCTTTTATCAATTTCTCAATCTAATTAAAAACAACAAACATGCAATATAGAGATGTCATCATCGACGGCGCGAATCCGGGAGGCAATCTCGGCGCCGCGTTCTCGGCAAACATAGGATCTACTCAACTCTCGCCAAAAGGCAAATTTCTTGATCATTTGATCATCGGACTTAAAGGAACAGTCGGAACGGCGCCAGTTGTCCTTGAAAATGCCCTCGGCGCGCTCTCGCAGTTCACCTTCAAAGCCGGACAAGAAACGAGAATCCAACTAAGCGCGCGAGACTTAGTCGCCCTTATGGCCGCCTTCTATAAGCAACTGCCTTTCGCTTGGGAAAACACGGATAGCACGGGTTCAACATTTATCCTTGGCATCAAGGTTCCAATTCAAGAAACAATCGATCCGACCATTTCCTACACTTACAGCGCGAACTACACGGCCGTAACCAACTTCTCAAGCGTCCTATTATCCTTAACGACCGTTTATAACAGTGACGCGAAAGGAAAAAGCCCGATTATCGCCGTTCCGATCTCATACACGACACCGGGAGCGACCGGAGCAACGGCAATAAACGCTCGTCTTACTAATCTTGGTATGTTGCAAGGATTGCTGGTGTTCAACACTACCAACCCAAGCGACGGAGCGGATCTCTACGATATTCAAAGGATTCAGCTTGTAGAAAACGGCAAACAGACTTCTCTCTTGACGGCGGCAAATCCGGATCCATTGCACGGTCTAAAC
Source organism: Patescibacteria group bacterium (assembly GCA_018971765.1). Classification (GTDB taxonomy): domain Bacteria; phylum Patescibacteriota; class Minisyncoccia; order Phycocordibacterales; family GWA1-40-21; genus GWA1-40-21. Next base: position 18,899 of record JAGXAA010000006.1, on the reverse strand, counting down.
ACTTACTCGACACTGCAGCCAATCGGCGAAGTTTTGATGCCGTATCTCTATTATGATTTTTCGGAAGAGCCGTTTGACGTAAAAACAAACTTCATGGAATTCATTGTTGATGTGGAAACGGTAAGCGAAGCGACAAGGTTGATTCCTATTATCACGAAAGCCTAACAAGCAGTAATTTGAAAACACAGACCTACACAAGATGTATGGAATGCAAACGAGCGTTAGAAAGCGTTCATCCGATAACGAAACAACCGATAAGAGCAACTAGCCGATTCCCTTGGTGTATGCCTTGTTTTATAAAAATATGCGCACAATCTTCATCAACACAACGCCGCAAATACTCTCAAATACTACGCCAAAGCGCGTAAGGTGGACGGCTGAATTCACACCGACATCGATTGTCGCGGGCAATACGGGACATATATTTATCGGTCGAGGATTCATTCCTAACGCCGTCGTCGGAGACCCCAACCAAGGCGATGTGCTTAACGCCGGTTCATCAATAGAGGAAAAGAAAAACTATAAGGAAGATTCCCTGCCGTACAAAGGCGTAATCTGGGTGGTGGCGGATGCGGCTAACCAACAAATAACGTTTGACGAACAATTAGAAGGAGAATAAAACAAATAAAATTAATGGACTGGAAACAACACGCAAAAGACATTATAAAGGGATTGATAGCGGCAATGGTCATGGCGGCGGCGCAAGCGGCAATCAGTTATATTTCCGGGTTGCATTGGAACACGATCATTTCTTTCGCGCTTCAAAGCGGCGCGGCTTTGGCGATGATCAAGACCGGCAGTAAAATTTAACGAAACAAAATGCAAAACAATCCGACAAAAATAATAGTCCATCATTCGGCAGACATTACGCAGACGGATCAGTTGGCAAAGATAAACGAGTATCATAAAGAGCGCGACTTCCCTGTTTCGTCGCTTGGATATTATGTTGGGTATCATTACCTAATAAACCACGCGGGACAACTCACTCAAACAAGAAAAATAGAGGATGAAGGCGCTCATTGCATAGGACTAAATTTTGATTCAATCGGGATTTGCATGGAAGGAAACTTTGACATTGAATTGCCAACCGACGCGCAAAAAGCGACATTAGGAAATTTGCTTGTTGAACTATGCGCGCAATTCAACTTCGATGTGACGGATATTTTCCCGCATCGATGCTTCCGCAACACAAGCTGTTACGGCAACCTTTTGTCGCCGGATTGGGCGAGAATTTTGTTTTTGGATTATAAGGATAAGAATAATGAAAAAATACCAATGTGTTCACAAAACTAACAAAAAAAGAAAATAGATGGGCTTGGATTTTAACGGGAGTGATTATCGCTGTTATGATTTTATTCGCGCAAAATGCAAGCGCGCTGGTGAGTTACAGTCCGGTAGCGCAGATAGGAACGGGAGACATCAACAGCGCGATGATTCTTAATAACACGCTCTTGCCGGAAGATTTAAACACCAGCGTCAGCAGCACTTGGTTATTTAATAATGACATCATTGTGAACAGAAATTCCACGACGACGGGCAATCATACCGTAAGCAAAAATCTTATCGTTTCAGGAAATACAACACTGGCGACGACTACACTAGCGACAACCACAATTTCAAATTTAACTGTAACAACCGGCACAGCGACATTTGCAACAACGACACTAGCCACGACGACCATAACTAACCTAACAGTCACAAATTGTACTGGATGCGGCAACAGTAGTGTTCTTGTTCCTGCAATACAATTCGCCACAAGCACGAATCAAGACTATACGCCGCCTTATGTTAACTATATAACAGCGAACGCGACATCAACATTTTATGTAATGGTTGACAATGTCACATCTGGATTTTCGGTATCGGCGATAGTGCCTTTGGGAAAGACATCTATAAGCTCGATAAAAATTCTTTACAGCCAAACAAGCACCGGCAATCTAAAATTGTATTACCGAAGTTCCTATGTGGGAACAACCTATCCGACATCGCCGACAATCGACGCGATTGGGGAAGTTGTTGCCGGGGGAGGGACAAACGGAAACATAAACACAATTACGGTGACGCCTACGGCATATGACAACATAAGCTCGGTAACCGGAAACGGACTGATAACATTGCAAGTTCAGCGCGACAGCTCGGATGCGGCAAACGATACCTATAACGCAAACCTGAATGTATACGGCGTGCTGTTCACCTTTAATTGATTAAGTGAATAAAACCATGAAAGGTCAATACCCCTACAAACTGCTTCCCCGCTACCCGCATATGAAGCCGGCGGATGTGGCGATTTGGGAGCGGTTCATCAAGAAGTTTCCGGATGAATATAACTCAGTTGATTACGATGTTGCCGTGGGGACGGGTAGGAGACACGAAGGCGCGGCGGATGTGGCGATCGTTGACGGTTTTGAGCATTTGACGAGAAAGAAAATCGATGTTGTTGGCTACAAAGAGAAGTCAACGCATATCATTGAAGTAAAGCCGAACGCCGGAGCTTCGGCGCTTGGACAGGCGAAAAGCTACGAGCTTTTATACAAGCGCGACATAGACCAAGCCACGCCAACCTTGACAAGGCTTATCACGGACACAGCCGGCTTGGATATGCCTCACCTATCCAGTTGGATGGAGGTAGAAGTTATCGAGGTTTAGGGGGTGGAGTGACCTGAAAAGCGATGTAGCAGAGTATTGCTAAAACGAGCTTAATGTTTACTAGAATGACTAGGGTTTGAGCTTGGAGAATAACATCAAGATTAAGGATATGTTGAACAAAAAGACTAGCGATATACATTATAAAAAACATCACCGAACCGAAAGCAAACAATATCCTAAACACAGCATTAAATTTATTTTCGTATTTCATATAATTAAATTAATATCACTTTTAAAATACTAACATGCCCAAAAAAGCAAATCCACTACTACTTTCTCAGATACAAGCTGATACAGATAAGCTTAAGAATGACCCAACCAATGTCGACTTGCGCACTTCAATACTAAACCAGCAAGTGAATATGACAGCTGATCAGCTGGAGATCTCAAAACAAGAGGCGGGTAGAGTAGTAAAAACTTTCACAACGGCATACGCGAAAGCAAAGGGATTAGACCCAAAAGAAATCATGGACGCATTGACAGTTGAGGAACAAAAGATCCTTGACTACTCGGCGGACAATCCAAAATTATATGGCGTCGATTTGATTACGGCGAACAAAATTGCAGGCTATTTAGGTCTAGGTTCGGGTGTTCTTCTAACAGCAGCAATAGTTGTTTTCAGTATAGCTCTTTTTACGGTCGGATGGGAAGTAGCCGCGGGAATTGCGGCGGCGGAAGGTGTAGTCGCTACGATCGGCGCGGCTCTAGGCAGTCCTTTGGTTGCGACAGGGGGCTTTCTTTTCTTGCTTTCGCAGTATCTTGGTCACTTGTCGAACAGTATACCGCAGACGACTAAACAGATGATAGACAACGGCTCAATCGGTCCGGGGCTTCGAATAACCGCAATCAAACAAGCCGAGGAAACAAGGGCTAAAATTGGAGGGACTTTATCCCCAGGAAGTTTTACAGGTTCGCAATTCAGCGACTACGCGGCAGCGCTCGAAGCAAATGGAGTATCGGGTTTTAATGATCCCTGTAAACTACAATCAGTTCCTTATTCACGAACAAATCTAGCTGATCTTGTAAAATGCATTTATGGAAAAACAACGCTCGCGGGCAAGCCGGCGACGGTAACAAAACTAATCCAACAATTGGCGCCGTACATTATAACGACAAAAACATCAACGAATAATTTAGCTAAAATAGCTGTTAGCGCTGGTTCAGAGACATCTGCACCCCAAGTCAAAGTTTTCACCGGCATAGTCTCTCAAGGCACGCTAGGCGAAGGTCTCACATTCACACCAAGACAAGATGACATCATTGAAAGCATAGACGAGCTTCAGAACGCGGCGCAAAACAATCTGGCTCCGTTTCTCGCTGCATTGCCGTCAAAGGTGGTTTATGAAGTGAAAATCGTCTCTTCCGTCACGACAAAAGACGGTTTTCGTCAAACAGGACAGGCACAAAAGGTGCTTTCAGGCTACGCCACTGACGGCACGCCGAGATATAAAACAGTGATCAATAAGTTCGCGACATTGACAATTTATCTATTAACGGAGAAAGGCGCGCGAACCAAAATATCAACGATCGTCCTTGGTCCAACGGACGCTGTGAAATTTCAGCCGACGCAGAATCACTTGACGATGTTAGAAAAAAATATCCAAACGTCCGTAGTGACAAATAGTGTTTCTGAAATAAAGACGATTCAAACGGTCGCGCCAATAACAATACAAGCGCCTACAGTTCCGCCTCCGGCAATTCCTCTGCCCACTCCTCCGCCTCCGGCGGTGTCAGTGGCTCCGTCCCCGATCTCCGTCCCTACAGTATTGTCTCCGGTGTCGGCTCCAGTTTCAACAACAAATTTAGCAGATCTCAAGGCTAGGCTGGATCAAGCAAACAATTACTACAGGACGGGGCTAAATCCTTTGCCGGGAACCGTCGGGCAGGGCTATAATGAAATGGTGGCGGCTCAAAAAGCCTACGACGAGGCTTTGGCAAAAACGCCACAACCCGCAATAACAACGACTTCAAACCAAGACATCGCCAAACAAAAAGCAACGACACTGTCGGAGTTTTATTCTGCTATCGGACAGCCGTTGCCTTCAATACAAAATCGCGCCGCTTATTATGAATTTTTAGGTTTAGGAAAAGCGGCTTACTACACAGGCACAGCTGAACAAAACACAAAATTACTCTACAAACTGCAGGGAAAATAATTAAGATTTTTAAGATTGCGCAAATCCCATCCTCCCCCCCAAAATCCGAAATGCGGGCGCCTCTCTGCCCGGGCGCCCTCCTTGTTTCTCCCCGCCGTCTGCGGCGGTCGGGGTGCGAGGTGCGAATCCGAAATTTATTTTTTTTCGCTTGATTTTTACTTCAAAAAAGTTGTATTACCCTTGATTATTCAAGGGCGGGGACGCCCTTGTCGCCGTATCGGCTCTGCCCGCGTAATCGCGGGCGTTCTGCTTGCCTGCCACCGCCGAGCTGTCCGAAATTGTCGCGGAGGGTGGGAACGAAAAGAAGGCTAGCAGGTAGAAAACCCATAAAAAAAGAAAGGTCAAGGTCTTACGGTAGAACCAGACCTTGCCCAATCTTTTTTTATAATCCGCCTGCTGGCGGACGTTTTCTACAGATTTTCTTAAGAAAGAAAATTGCTAGCCAACTTTTCTTTTGCCTGTTTTGCTTGAAAGAAAATGTCCTACGGTAGGACCGGACATTTTCTTTCAAGCACCGTTAAAGCGCACAAAAGGCTAAAAAGAAGCAGGCTCGTAGCGCTGAACACAGTGATTACACTATGTTCGCTTCTCCCCTGCTTCTTTTTCCTTAAAAGTCGTGTGCTTTCGCGCAGACGCGCCACTAAACAGGCAAATCCCACCCTCCGCGACAATTTCGGACAGCTCGACGATGTTGAGCAAGCAGAACGCCCGCGATTACGCGGGCAGAGCCGATACGGCGACAAGGGCGTTCCCGCCCTTGAATAATCAAGGGTAACCCAACAATTTTGAAGTAAAAATCAAGAGAAAAATAAAAATTCAGAGTCTCGCACCTCGCACCCCGCCCGCCGCAGACGGCGGGGAGAAACAAGGAGGGCGCCCGGGCAGAGAGGCGCCCGCATTTCGGATTTTGGGGGGGAGGATGGGATTTGCGCACAGAAAAAATCAAATACTAGCGGAGGGGGAACGCAATTCAGACACAATTGAATTAAAAAGCGAAAGATTGCCTTCATAAATCATAACCGTACGAAACAATCGCGCGTCGTATTTCTTTCCATCAATAGCACACTCAAATAAAACAGCTTGCGGTTCATTAGACGGCAAATCACTTGCAGGAATTTCTGAAAGTACGCCACCTGGTAGTTGAGATATTTTCCATTGGTGCAACCAATAATCAGCGACTCGCACACTCACACCGTCACGCACAGCCATACCAACCCACATACTTTTAGTATTCTCATCAGCTATCTGATTTAAAGCTAAAGCCGCCCCAAGTTTGATCTGTTTTGAACGCAAAAAATCTTTCAGGTAATCCGGCATCTCAGCGACAATTAATCGATCCTCAACATACTGCCGACTTCGTCGAATATTTTGCGCGACTTCATCAACCGTCTGCCCTGTTCGATTTATCATTTTAATAATGAACTCTGCCTCATCAACAGGATCGACATCTTCTCTCACTAAATTTTCAGAAGCCATGATGGAGAACGCGGCGCGATCATCCAACTCTTTTACGACGCACGGAATCTTTATAATGCCTGCAATCTTGCACGCACCCAATCGGCGATGTCCGGCGACAACTTCAAATCTATCGGCAACCGGTCGCACAGTGATCGGATTGATCAAACCATTCTTTTTTATGTCCTCGGCCAAATCAAAAAGCCCTTCACGATCAAGTCCGGACCGCATAGCGTCCTTGGGGTCGTCAATCAAATCCGAAAATATTTCTTTTACAGTTTCCATTGTTTTAAAAATATTCTTGACTTTGAATATTTTGGGGTTTTAATTTCAACAAATCCTCCTGCTGGATTTTGCGTATGCAAATGACATCATCCGCATATACGCCAAAAGTCATTTGATCTCCTCGCTCGATTTTGAGAGCGCGCAAAATATTCACAGGTATAACAATAGCCAAAGACGAACCGACCTTCATCACTCTTGTTATTTGCAAATTTTCCATATACTAATAATTAGCATACTAATACCCCCGACCCTAGTCAAGAAAAGTTATCCACAGATTACCAACAAAATAACTTGACAGAAAAAATCAATGAGAGTATTTTTATTGGTGATTGTTATTTTCAAATCTGTAAAGGGTGACGGACAACATAATATTGTGCGACACTACAATTACTTTTTCAATTCCACCCCCCTCATCACCTCTAATTTTTCCAACTAGCATTGTCCTCAAGGTGTTTTTAAGTGAAGCTTGGGCAATATAATATGCAGAAATAAATCTGTGTAAATTAATTTCACAAAAATTTTATTCCAGACATAAAATATTGCCGATGATATGTAATTCACCCACAGTGATGACAACAAAGTTTTCAGGTATTGATAATTGTCTTGCAGATGTTTCGATTCAGTCAATGACCTAATGTCCACAAAAAAGCTGAATATTATTATCGCCGCAATCACGATAAGCATTCCTTTGACGAATCCCCCGCTTTTGTTTTTATAAATAAAAAAATTTGACATATTTTACATTTTTATTATATCAAGACACATCACAAATTAAAAATTTTTTCTGGAATATGTTTTGTCGCGGCCTATATAATTTCTAGAATAATATTCTTCTTAAAGATACAGCATCGGATTGAGATATGCCCTGAGATCGGCTATGGGCATATGGTATATTCCGCCGCAGACGGCGCTCTGCCTGTCCATTATTTGAACTCCTTGAGTGGCATAGACGGTAAAATGAAGGTGCGGACCGGTGGAATATCCCGTATTGCCGGAATACCCCACAATATCTCCCGTTTTAACCGTTTGACCTTCAGAAACTTTTATAAGCGAAAGATGGGCATAGAGAGTGGACAATCCGTTGTTATGTTTTAAAAGCGCCCATTTGCCGAAAGAAGCCCCTTTGCAAACTTTATCAGTGTCGCCCGTCCCCATAACTATGCCGTCCAGAGCGGCCTTGACTCTCGTTCCCGGAGCGGCTTGAAAGTCCACGCCATTGTGCCCTTTGCCGTTGTAGGCGTTTGTTTTCATCGCGAAATCGGTATCGCCGAAATATTGCGTGATGAATATTTTGTCCAGCGGCCAAAACAAAACGCCCGCCCCCACTGACGGAATGCTTTTTGGATCAATGGCAAGTTTGAGTTCCGATTCAAATTTGAGCAGTTCTTTCGCGAAGGCTTCGCTCAAAGCCTTTTTTTCCGCCAAGATTTTTTTATAATTCGCTTCTTTGTTTTTCGTGACGGAGAGAAGCTGGTCCTTGTCTTCTTTGTTGAATCTAATAAGATCATTTTGGTCATTAAGTTCGGACTTTGTGTTCAACATTTCCCTTTTATTTTTCTCTTTTTCATTCTTTTTATTTTGAATTTCCTTCTTCAAAATTTTCAATCCGTCAATATTCTTTTTAACGCCGATCTGAAATCTGAGCAAAGTTTCCACTTCGTCCCAGAGCGCGGAGACATTATCGTAAGCGAGAATGTTTTCAATGAAAGACGTCCCCTCCGCTTCATTGATTTTCCTGAAAGCCGATGATACGACTTCATCATTGGTTTTTATCTTTCTTTGCGTATCGGCTATTTCTATCCCGAGCTTTTTTATGCTCAAGTCGGCGAGGTTGATTTTGTTTTCGTTGGCTTTTATGTCGGCTTCGATTTTCTTTTTGGCGATATTCAGCTCATTTATCGTGCCTTGCAATGTCTTCGCGCTTTTACCGGCTTCAATGGCTTTTTCTTCGTATTCGGCGATTTCTTTCGCTATCTCCCGCTTTTGTTTGTTTCTTTCTTCAATCTTCGCCTTTAACTCATCTATGGGCGCGGCATCCGACTTTATCGCTCCTCCAAAAAAAATTAAAGCTGATAATAAAAATAGTGCGAATGATTTTTTTTTAACGCGCATACGAATTTTCTTTTTCTATCATTATCATTGTATTTTTTGCAAAGCGATTTTAATCCTCTCCACCGTTTCCTTCTTTCCCAATATGTTCATCAAAGTGAAAGGGTCTGGCGATTTGTCTCTGCCGGAAAGAGCGAATCTTAAAGGCCAGAGGACGCTCCCCTTCCCTTTTTGCTCGGCATAACCAAATAACGCTTTTTTCGTATTATCGACTGTAAATTGCCCCTCCGGAATATCGCCCAACAAAGAAAGAGCGTATTTCAAATTCGTCTTTGTCGTTTCAATGTCAGAATCCCCCTTCCACTTCAGGGAGTTCGCTTCATAATCCGGTTTTTTGAAAAAATATTCCAGTTCGCGCGCTTCAATCAAGTCGGCGATGTCTCCGAAAGAGCTTATTCTGTCCAAAATAATCGGCGAAAGTTTTTTGACGCATTCCATGTCCGTATCGTAAAAATTTTTCATAATTTTATAAATTTCGCCCGCGATGTCGTCTGGCGGAATAAGCTTAAGATGTTCTTTATTCACCCATTTCATTTTTTCTTCGCTGAAAATCGCGCCTCCTTTTTGTATTTTTTCCATGCTGAACGCTTCAATCAGCTCGTCCAGCGTGAAAATTTCTTGGGCCGTGCCCGGATTCCATCCGAGAAGCGAAAGATAATTCGCCATCGCTGCGGGCAAATATCCTTTTTTAATGTAATAAGAAAGGGAAACTTTCTCTCCGTGTTTTCTTTTTGAAAGTTTGGCTCGGTCTTTGTCAAGAATGAGGGGAATGTGGGCGTAAAATGGATTTGGGGCTCCGATGGCTTCCTGAATGAGAATCTGCCGCGGAGTGTTGGAGATGTGATCTTCGCCTCTTATGACGTGCGTAATGCCCATTTCAAAATCATCGACAACGACGGCAAGATGGAACAGCGGTTCTTCGATGCTCTTGGCGATGATAAAATCTTTGAGCTCGGTGGTGTCAAATTCAATCTCTCCTCTTATCATATCGCTGAATGAAATTTTCTTATTAGGATTTTTGAATCTTATGACTTCAGCGCGCTTTCCGGTTTCCGCGGAGTCGGATTCTTTGGAAACATAAGCCTTGCCGTCACTCACGAGTTTTTTAAGATATTTTTTGTATGTGTCTTCCCTTTCGGATTGCCTGTAAAATTCGTCAGAACTGAAACCCAGCCATTTTAAGCCGCGCGCAATGTCTTCTTCGTATTCTTTTTTGGAGCGTTCCTTGTCGGTATCCTCAATTCTCAATATGAATTTGCCGCCATTTTGTCTGGCGAAAAGATAATTGAAAAGCGCGGTGCGAACACTGCCCAAATGCAGGAATCCCGTGGGGCTTGGAGCGAAACGAACGATTATTTTTTTGTTTTTATTTTCTGTTTTCATCTCTCGTGTCCAAGGGCTATCCGTATTATTTCTCTGGCGATTTTTCCCGCGGCGTCGATTTTGGCGAATTCTTTGGCGCTTCTTCTCATCCGCTCCAATTCATTTTTGTTTTTCATAATTCTGTTGATTTCCGAAACTAAAATATGGGCATTCAAATTGGATTCTTCAATGACGATGGCGGCGCCGCTTCTCGCGTAGCCGTAAGCGTTATTTCTCTGATGGTCGGAAACTGAATTGGTTATGGGAATTATGATTGACGGCAATCCCCATGCGGCGATTTCAAAAATAGCCGATCCCGCCCTTGATATGACGAGTTGAGCGATTCCGGCCGACATGCTCATTGCCAAATTGTTAAGATAATCAAACGGCCTATATCCGCCTTTCTTCGAATTGCCGGCTAAAACCATATCCGCCATTTTCAAAATTTCTTTTATGTTATTTTTGCCGGTTTGATGGATTATCTGATAATTTTCCACCAAAGTGGGCAGAGCGTCCACAATCGCGTCGTTTATGATTTGCGATCCGAGAGAACCTCCGATCACCAGAATCACAGGCAGATCGTTTTCAAGTTTTAGAAATTCGTAAGCGCCGTTCGTCACAGGTTTCATTATTTCTTTTCTTATCGGATTTCCGGTGACGGCGATTTTTTTCGAGTCAAAGAATCTTGCCGCCTCGGGATAAGACACGGCGATTCTTTCAGCGAATTTTCCGGCCCATTTGTTGACTCTTCCCGGCGCGCTGTCCGACTCGTGGATGATGACGGGAATTCTTAGAATCTTCGCGGCCACTAGAACGGGAAAACTCGCGTACGCGCCTTTGCTGAAGACGACATCGGGATATATTCTGTAGACTTTCAACAGAGCTGAGATGACGCCGATGAAAGTCTTCGCAACATCGAATAAATTAAGCAGAGAAAAATATTTCCTCATTTTGCCCGCGCCGCTTTTCACGAATTCAACGCTGTTTTCAATAAGCGCTCCGCTATCGTAAGGAGAATCAGACATAAAGAATAATTGAGGCGCGATTAGTCTTTCTTCTTTCGCGATGCGGTTAATTTCCTCCGCCACCGCGATTATCGGATAGAAATGCCCGCCTGAACCGCCTCCCGTAAATAGTATTTTCATTTGAAATTTGAATTATGTTCAATCGGAATAAAACTTATAACATTCTCTTCATTATTCACTCTTTGCGGTTTTCCCAATTATGCCGATTTTCCGTGTTTAGAAACATTTAAAATTATCCCCATCTCCGCTAAGGTAAAAAACATAGCTGTGCCACCTTGGCTGAAAAAAACGAGCGGCAGACCGGATAGAGGTATCACTCCAAGCATTGAGGCGATGTTTATAAACGACTGCGACACGACAAGTATAACAATTCCGACGACTAAAAGTCCACCGAACATATCTGGAGATTTCAGGGCTATTTTAAAACCGCGAAAAACAAAAAAAACAAAAAGCAGGATAATGAAAAAACTTCCGACAAAGCCAAATTCTTCAGACGCGACCGCGAAGATTGAATCGCTCATGGATTCCGGCAAAAATTTGAATTTTTGGACGCTTTGACCAAATCCTCGGCCGAACATTTCACCCGACCCTATTGCGATAAGAGATTGCTGAATTTGATAGCCGGAGCTGCTGGAATTAGCCGCCGGATTGAAGAAAGTTAAGAATCTGTTCATCAAATAAGGTCGAAAAAACGCCATTACCGCTATTACCGTAAGCAGGCCGAGAATCAAGACCAGTATGTCTTTCCATCTTCCGCCCGCCGTGATGAATATTCCAAATCCGGCCATCGCTATCACGATAAGCCCGTCAGTGTCGGGCTGTTTCAACATTATCGCCCCGATGACGGCGATAAGCGCGAGAAACGGCAGAAAACCGTATCTGTATGTGGCGATTTTTTCTTTTACGCCTGACAGCCATGCCGCAAAATAAATCACGAAAGCTATCTTCAAAAACTCGGTGGGTTGAAATGAAATTCCTCCTATCGACAGCCACCTTCGGGCGCCGTTCAGCGTGAAGCCGAGTTTCGGCGCGAACACCAAAAGCGTCAATATTATTCCGGCGATGAATATGTGGAGCGCGTATTTTCTAAACAATCTGTAATGGATTTTTGACAAAACAAAGCACGCTATGGAACCCAAAAATAATCCGAAGAACGATTGATTGAAAGCGATGCCGGAAAACCTCGCGCCGTCTCTCGCCAAAAGACCGAGAGAAGCGGAAGCAAAAACGGAAAAGCCGAAGATAGTCAGAAAAATAATCGTCATCAAAAATATCCTGTCTGCTTTTTTGCTTTTCATTTTTAAACGCGCGCAATTTTATAAAACTATTTTTAAAATTATCTTCCGACAAGCGCTAAAATTATTCCGAGTATGGAAAATATGACCCCGACTATCCAAAATCTCATCGTCACTTTGTAAGAAGGCCATCCTTTGGCTTCAAAATGATGGTGAATCGGCGCGACGATAAGCACTTTTTTTCCGTTGCGAAATTTTTTGGAAAGCATTTGAATGATGACCGAGCCGGATGTCGCGACGAGAGGAAAAGCGATAATAGGCAGGACAGCGACGGAATCCGTAAGAAAAGCGACGACTGAAAGAGTGATGGTAAGCCCGAGAATGCCGGTTTCTCCCATATAAAATCTCGCCGGGGGGATATTGAACCATAGAAATGCGAGTATTCCTCCTGCCAGCACGGCGCAAAAAGCCGCCAAGTCTATCTGATTGTGAAAAAAAGCGATGGTCGCGTAAGCCGCGAAAATTTCCGCCATAAGCCCGCCGGCAAGACCGTCAATCCCATCGACCACACTGCTCGAAAAAACGGCAAGCATCACTATTATGAAAAATGGTATGAATAAAAATCCGATGCTAATCGCGCCCAAGAAAGGGACGCTTACCGAAGAAACTCCCAACTTATAGAAAAACCACGATCCTATCAAAGCTCCGATAATCACAATCGCGGCGATTTTTATTTTTCTGTAAATTATGGCGTCTCCGGCATAACTCCCCTTGCCGATAATCTGAAAAGAATCGTCAATCAGCCCGAGAAGCGATGCCGCCAAGAGCGCGAATAAAGGAACAATTGTCTGTCCCCTGCTCAAAAACGACATTTTCTCCGTGAGTGATGACGGAAAAAATAACGACACGAGATAGATCACGAAAATTGTCAGAAAAACGGATAACCATATGATAATTCCGCCGACTCGCGGAGTATTCATTTCCCCTTTTTCATTATGAATTTTGACAAAATCCGCCGAAGTCTTGGACAGGCTCCGCGATGACTTCTTCCACATCTTGTGTCTGTAAAAATACTTCGTCAAAATAGGTGTTATTAAAAGACCAATAAAGAAAGTTAGCGCCGACGGAAAAAGCACTTTGACGACATTTATTATCATATTGGAGTTTATTGTAATATAAACGATTTAATATACCAAGTCTTAACATTTTAATGCTTGTTGATTTTTATTTTAGGCACAGACATTTTTTATTTTAACTGGCTGTGATAGTATGTTTGAAGTTAAATTTATTAAGATTTTATTTAATAAAATAATTTTTCAAATTTTTTATGACAATAACCACATCAGTAATAATTTTTCTCATCGGGCGGATTATTTTCGGCGGATATTTCGCGATGAGCGGATTCAATCATTTCAAAAACGGCAAAATGCTCGCAGGATACGCCGCTTCGAAAAAAGTCCCTATGTCGGGCGCGGCAGTTTATTTTTCGGGACTCTTGATTCTTTTCGGAGGAATCGGAATAATATTAAATGCATACCCCGCCATATCGCTCGCTCTCATAATCGCTTTTTTGCTGCCGGTCTCTTTTATGATGCACTCTTACTGGAAGATTTCCGATCCAATGGTGAAGATGACGGAAATGACGCATTTCTTAAAAAATATGGTTCTTGTCGGCGCGTCGTTTATGCTTATTTCTCTTATCCTAAGTTAAATTTTTGCTTTCGAAAAATATCTCGTGCCAAATTGCCAATATAAGCAAAAGATATATTTTCCGCGAATTGTCTTTTTTGCCGTCAATGTGGTCTTTTATCAATTTTTCTATTTCGCCTGCATCCATGTTTTTTCGGATATACGGATTTGAAATTATCCGATTGTAAATATCGTTCCTCTCTTTAGTTAGCCAGCGGCGAAGCGGTATAGGAAAACCGAGCTTTTTCCTGTTCCTTGTAGATTCCGGCACAATGCCTTTGACGGATTCGCGAAGGAGATATTTCGTGATTCTCTTTCTGAATTTCAGTCTGTCAGGCAATTTTGAAGCGAACTCGGCGATTTTAACATCGAGAAAAGGCACTCGGAGCTCAAGCGAATTCGCCATCGTCATCTTGTCGGCTTTTGTCAAAATATCTCCGATGAGCCAAGTGTTAATATCGATAAATTGCATTTTAGTTGAATCGCTAAGATCGGCGACTTTTTTATAATAATTCGTCAAATCAAATTTTTCGTATCTATCGCCTTTCCAGAGTTTTTCTATCTCACTTTTTTTGAAAATAGAAGCGTTGCCTATATACCAGTCTTCCAACTTGGAAAAATATCTCTTCAAATAATTTTTCCCTTTGAAATCAAATTTCAATCCGACAATCGGTTTTAAAAAAGCGTTGATCAAAAATTTCGGAATAAATTTCATCCATTGTCTTGAAAAAGAAAGCGGCTCAAGATAAATGTTATAGCCCCCGAAGAGCTCGTCCGCGCCTTCACCGGACAGAACTACCTTCACTTTTTTCCTTGCCCCTTTCGCCAAAAAATACAGCCCGACGGCGGACGGATCGGCAACCGGTTCGTCGAAATGCCAAACAATTTTAGGAAGCGCTTTAAAGTATTCTTCGGGCGAAACCGTAATTTCCATATGATTGGTTTGAAGATTGTCCGATGTTTCTTTCGCTTCCCCACCCTCGCTCAAGCCTTTAAAACCGACAGTGAAAGTGGAATTTTTTTTGTCGTTTGAATCCGAGACTTTTTTCATAAGTCCGGCGATAATCGAGCTGTCAATTCCCCCGCTCAGAAACGACCCTACGGGAACATCGCTTACCATATGATGCCTGACGGAATCCTCTAGTCTTAAGAGCAATTCTTGACCGCTTTTCTTCTCGTCCATTTTTTCATCTTGGACGAATTCAAATGACCAGTATCTTTCTTCGTTGAATCTCCCATCTCTCAAATTTATCTTCAAGAAACTTCCCGGGTCGAGCTTGTAGATATTCTTAAATATCGTTTCTTTCATAGGATTGTATTGAAACGAAAGATAGTTGAAAACCGCTTCGTCATTTGCTTCTCTTTCATATTCGGGATGAAGCAATATGCTTTTTATTTCCGAAGCGAACGCCGCGATCTTTCCGTCTTGGACGAAATAATAAAGCGGCTTGATTCCGAAATAATCGCGAGCGATGAAAAGCGAATTTTGTTTTTTGTCGTAAACGCAGAAGGCGAACATTCCCCGAAGTTTCGTCAGCATCTTTTCGCCCTCGTTTTCATACAAGCGAAGTATGACTTCCGTGTCAGTATTTGTCTTAAATTTAAAGCCGTTATTCGTCAAATCTCGCCTTAATTCTTTATAATTATAAATTTCGCCGTTGAAAAAAATTAGCGAGGAACCGTCTTTTGATTCAATCGGCTGTTTCCCGCTTTTCAAATCAATAATACTGAGCCGCCTCATCCCCAGCCCGACTTTTTCGTCATCATAAAAACCATCGTCATCCGGTCCGCGATGAGCGATGCAATCAGTCATCTCTTTTACAAGAGCTTTTTTATTTTTCGTATTTTCTCCGATTATCCCCGCGATTCCGCACATATTTGAAAATTATACCACAGAACAGATACGGATGTTGGATTTATTCTCTAATTTGAGATATAATGAAAAAGCTAAAATAAATTATTATGGTATCACCGCAAATCGCCAAATTGATGGCAAGCTTGAAACCGTCCGGCCTTACTGACGGCAGAATCGACAAAGACGAATTTTACGTCAAGGTCAATGACCTCGCCAAAAGAGCGGGTATGTTTTATGAAAAAATCCGCTATCTTATCGATTACAAAGAGGAGCACACTATCCGCCGAAACGCGATTCAAAGAATCTTAAAAAGAAATCTTTTTTTCAAAACTGAAGGAAAGACGGCCCAATTTCTCGTCCACGAGCTTGTGAGAGGCGGCTATCTCGAAAGCGGCAGTTTTTTGGAAAGCCGAATTTCTTATGTTCAAGGAATAATTGACAAATTCTTATTTCTTCAAAATTTTCTTATTCGCCTAACGGAAAGAAATTTGGCGATTAACAAAGAAATAATATCTTTAGCCGCGAGTGAAATAGAAATTTATCTGTTCGGAAGCAAAATTGAAGAGTCCGTTTTCGCCGCTTTTTACGAAACCGTCAAAGATAATATAAAATTCTCTCAAATTCCCATAAATTCAGATGATAAAGATACGCAAACATACATCGCTTGTTTGAGAAGCTTTTTAAAAGCCGACGAACAGACTATCGCTTATCGATTGTGGTTGAGATTTTTGCCAAATTGGATTGACGTCAAGAACGCATCGGAGGTTCAGGAAGCCGCGAAAAATTTTCCGTCCGTTCAATCCAAAATCGTCGCGGAGCT
Organism: Patescibacteria group bacterium; assembly: GCA_018971765.1. Lineage (GTDB taxonomy): Bacteria > Patescibacteriota > Minisyncoccia > Phycocordibacterales > GWA1-40-21 > GWA1-40-21. The sequence continues at coordinate 2,262 of JAGXAA010000006.1, read as the reverse complement.
CTATGATAATCTTAGTTGGAAAATTGCTCGAAAATTGAAAAATCAAGCCATATATTTCAGTCTTATTAAAGAGATCATCGAGCGTTTTGGAGCCGATTCCGAACAAATTCTTGACGATCCGTCTTCTCTGGAAAAGCAGACGAAAAACATTCTTGAGAGCAAATATAAAAAAGAAAACGCGCGGATTCGGAAGAGCGCCGTCAGGGCGATAATTTATATTTTTTTCACCAAAACTATTCTGGCTTTTGTCTTGGAGTTGCCGTATGACATGGCGATATTGGGAAAGATTTACTACCCCGCTCTTTTCATAAATGTGATTTTTCATCCGTTGTTGCTTTTCTTTATCACATATACGATAAAGCCATTGGGAGAAAAAAACACCACTCTTATCGTCTCCGGTCTTAATACCGTCATCTATGAAAACTCGATGCCGTCCATCCAGATCAGAGGCCGAAAGAATAATAATTTTCTGTACTTCATTTTCCTGATTTTATACGGACTTATTTTTCTGTTGAGCTTCGGGGCCATCATATCCGTCCTGTATTACAAGCTCAATTTTAATTTTATGAGTATGCTCCTTTTCACTTTTTTCCTCACTTTGGTCGCCTATTTCGGACTTCGCCTCAGGTATATCGCGAAAAATTGGGCGGTCGGTTCCGACAAAGAAAGCTCGATTTATTTCTTAGGAAACATTTTGGTTATGCCTATAGTGGAAGTCGGAAGATGGCTAAGCCAGAAATTCGAAGGCGTCAACATCTTGGTCTTTATTATGGATTTCATCGTAGAAACCCCTTTCAAAGTCGCGCTCAGCGTGTTTGATTCATTCATTTCGTTTCTTAAAGAAAAAAGAGAGGAGATGTATTAGAAAATTGTTGATATTTATTTAACATACATTGGCGGAAAATCTAAATTTTGGACACACTGACCGTCCAGCCCTCATCTAGAGTCAGTCATTCGCGCCGCCAATCTTTAAAATTGTTCTAACCAACCTCTTTCGGCACTTTTTCTAGTTTAAATAAATATAGCATCTCTATCAGTGTTTTTCCATTAAGTCCACATTCCGTTGACTAATAGAAATATAAATGTTATTCTTGAAAGAGATTATTGCAATTTAAACTTTTCTTTTAAAGGGGGGTAAATGAGTAAGCAAAAAAAAGTTCTTATAGTTGAAGATGATGTTTTTTGGACCGAGAAATGGCGAAAAGGATTAAATAATAACAAAGTCAGCATTGAAGTGGCAGACTCAATTGAAAAAGCAGAAAGTTTGCTAAAAAAATACAGATTTGATGCTATTATCATGGATTGTTCGCTGAAGAATGATAAAGAGATAATGACTTTCTCCTTATTGAACAAAGTCAGATCTGTCATCAATTACAGAGGGCCGATTATCGCCTCCTCCTCCAGTAGTACCTACCGAAAAGAAATGATGAAAAGAGGTTGTAGTCACGAAACTTCAAAGAGTGGAGTTATACTTAAATTAGCTGAAGTTTTATATTTTTGATAGTTTATCATTTGATTATCATGGGAACGAGCAATATTGTCGTTCCCTTTTTTATTTTTTTTGATACAATTTAAAAATGAGTGAAGGATTTTTACAAGAAAGCTGGGGAAAAAACCAAAAAATAGATGGGGCGGTAGAGGATACTTCGGAGGCAGATAAATCTTTTTTCATTTTTTTTACATTGGAAGATGAAATTTCTAAGATAAAAAACAGAGGGACGAAAAAGTATCTCGAGGGTATTTTAGAAGGATTAAAAAATGAGGTTATGGAATATAGCAAAGATATAGAAGTTGTTGAAACTCCATTCGGTAAAAAATTCTTAACCCAGAAAACTTTCGAGAACAAAAGAAGAATTAACCATAACGCAATTATAACTAGTCTTCTTACTTTATACCGATACTTAAGAAAGGAGAAGTTGGATATAAGTTGGGCGGATAATCTAGGTTATGATGAAAGTATTAGAGATGACTTGAATAAGTTTGATAATTGGGAGACAACCGACTGGGCTTTAAATTTGGCAAAAAAATTACAAAACCAAAAAATAGAAGGATCTGAGTATGAAATTGGAAATCCTGTTTAGGATTTTTATTATTCACTATTCAAGATTCAAGAAATAGACCTGTTGCCATATAGACTTTTTTGATACAATATCGGCATGAACATCCAAAAACTCTCTCGCGACCCCAGAGCGATGAAAGCCTTGACGGGGTTAAGCTATCAGGAATTCGCTAATTTGATTCCATCCTTTGAAAAAGCCTATC
>JAGXAA010000064.1 GCA_018971765.1 Patescibacteria group bacterium | reverse complement strand
ATGAAAATAAAACCGCTCAACGGGAACATCCTCGTAAAACCGACAGACAAAAGGATAGAGAAAAAAGGATCTCTTTTCGTGGTCAACAACGAAAACGCCAAAAACCGCGCCCACGAAGCCCAGATAGTGGCCGTACACGAAAAATCAGCCCTGTCAGAAGGGGATACCGTCTTCTATTCCGTCCATGCCGTGGGGACAGACATCCCCATCGGGAACGAAACGCTAAAAATGATGAGGGAAGCTGACCTTATCGCTGTCGAACCAAAAAAACAGAACAAAAATAAGTAATCACAGCCTGTTGTTATCCATCCATGAGAAAGCAAAAGACGACATTTACTGTATCCAATCCTGAAAATGATGGCTTACAGCCATCACTATCGGAAAGACTGTTTTCAGCAATTTTCAGGATATTCTTTTACTTTCGGAAACCTGACCAAACTTGGTGCGGGGAGGATGTTAGACTAAGAATCCCGGGTTATTTCTCTATCCGTACCCCCAATTTCTACCAAAACCCTTATATATTTTACCGCCCGGACGACCCAACCAAGCACGACAAGATTTACCCGCCAGAAAGATATTTCTACCACCTCAAAAATTTCAGGATAGTTGATTTCCTGTCAAAATTCAGCTACCGAATCAACAATATTCAGGTTTTCTTTATCCATTTTCAGTAGTTGCATAACAGATGGAAAACAAAAAAGAACCCAACCCAAACATCCATAACGAGCCACAAAACAAAAATTACCTCCAAGAATGGCAAAAAACCAACGATTATTATCCCATCAAAAAAAATAAACCCCAAAAAGCATCAGTTGCAACGTCATACAAACCCCTTAACCAAATAGAAATAAGGAAAAGGGAACTACACCTCCAATGGGTGCGAACAAACACCGACCTCATCACAGGTAAAGTAACAGGCATACCAGAAAATCAATGGATGAAAGAAAAACACCGCCTGGCATTACGCAAAAAACGGCTTGGTTTGTTTTGCACCGCGTCCGCGAAATGCTGAAAACCAACGCCCCGACTATGGTAGGGAAAACCAGCCCGGTCGAAGCCGATGAAACCTATATCGGGGGCAAAGAGAAAAACAAACACGCAAGGAAGAAAGCGAAGGAAGGGGAATCGGATAAAAAAAGCGTTGTGCTGGGCGTTATCGAACGCGGGGGCAAAGTAGTGCTTAAATACGTCCCCAAACGCAACGGAGGAAAATATGGTCCCATTCGTAAAGCAGTACGTCAATATTGGCGCAAAACTTTACACCGATGAATATAGGTCTTACAGGAAACTGGGTGGCGAATACGGCCACGAAACCATTAACCACACCTTAAAATTGTACGTTAACGGGGACATACACACGAACACGATTGAAAACTTTTGGAGCGTGCTAAAACGCGGTATCTATGGCATTTACCATTCGGTGAGCGAAAAACACCTTGAGCGTTATTTGAATGAGTTTTCCGGCCGTTTCAACGAGCGCAAGGCCAGCGAACAGGCAAAGTTTGAAAAGTTCCTGACGCAATCCGAAAAGAGGTTGAAGTATAAAAACCTTATTGCTTAAATTTGTACATGGCTAAGAAGAAAGCAGTACTATTTAAGCCAATGGCTTCCTTTTCTGGTTAGCGGTTCTGATCTGCTAAAAGAGAATGGCCTTAAAAAAAGAAAACACTTCCTTCATTCACACTTTCATTTTTTTTAATTTATAAAATGGAGCGTAAAACCCACAAATCTTTAGTTTGTGGGATGTAAGCGACCTGCTCCTTTAAATCGCTTATAGAAATGTATGTTGTTTGTATAAATATTTGTATATTTGCAGTAATGTTACGTGCTTTTAAATACAGAATTTTACCAACAGATGAACAAAAAATGCTTTTGGATAAGCATTTTGGTTGTGTTAGATTTCTGTATAATCTGGCTCTTGAAACCAAGTCTGCTGCATACTTAGGCAACAAGATTTCTCTTTCGTACAATGAATTATCAGCACAATTAACTGATTTAAAAAAAGAATGTGAATGGCTTCGAGAAGTGAATAGCCAATGTTTACAAATGGCTTTGCGGAACTTAGATAACTCCTTCCAGAACTTCTTTAAAGGACGTGCTTCGTTTCCGAACTTCAAAAAGAAAACAGCAAAGCAATCATTCCAACTACCACAGAATGTTCTTGTAGATTTTAAGAGTGGTTGTATATTCTTACCAAAATTTAAAGAACCGATTAAAGCCGTTTTACATAGAAAATTTGACGGGGATATTAAAACCGTTACAATAAGTAAAACGCCAACTGGGAAATACTTTGTATCTGTGTTGGTAGATAACCATAAGGAACTTCCTAAACCTATCAAAAGTAATAATGCAGTAGGGATAGATTTAGGGATAAAAACCATTGCTGTTTGTTCTGACGGAACAGAATATGCTAACCCAAAGCACCTGCAAAAAGCGATGGTTAAATTAAAATGGATGCAACGGCAACTTTCTAAAAAACAGAAAGGAAGCACCCGCAGAAAGGCTTGGAAATTCCGTATAGCAAAACAACATGAAAAAATAAGTAACCAACGAAAAGATTTTTTGCACAAGGCGACAAATGAGATAACCAATCGTTTTGACCTTGTGATATTAGAGGACTTAAATATTAAAGGCATGGTTAAGAACCATAAACTTGCAGGCGCAATAAGCGACTGCGGGTGGAATATGTTTGAAACTATGCTAAAATATAAGTCCGAATGGAAGGGTAAAAGAGTAGAGTATATTGGCAGGTTTGAGCCAAGTTCAAAGATTTGCAGTTGTTGTGGCGCAATGAACAACGAACTGACATTAGATGTCATAGAGTGGATTTGCGATAACTGCAACACAACGCATAACAGGGATAGAAATGCAGCCAACAATATCCTTTCCTTTGGATTAAGAAATACGGGTGTGGAGCGCACCTTAGAGTACGCAGAGCAACCATCATTAGATGGGGCGTTGAAGCGTAAAAAAAGATTAAGTTCAGTCATTTGATTGTTCTTTTGAAGCCCATCGGTCTTTAGCCTATGGGTAGTTCACTACCTGAAATTTGTTCCAAGCAAAGTAGCCATTCCTAAAGTGAATGTCATTAAAAAATCCTATTTAACATAATATATTGAACCCTCAAATTTTCATTTTTTGAAGGTTTCGGTACGCAAAGCCTTCCCAAATTGGGAAAAACAGACAGGATTTTCAAAAAGCAACAGGGCAAAAAGTGTATTTTCCCAAATTGGGAAAGATTCCCGATATGGGAAAGATACTGTTTAAACGTTAGAATCAATGTTTTTTGATGGGATTTATAACGGACTGTCAAAATACTAATTTAATCATTCCCAAATTGGGAAAATTCCCAGATTGGGAAAATGTTTTGGTGTATGGCCGCAGGGGTTGGCTGTTCCACGTGAAACCAAAAAAGCAAATTGTTAAAAATGGAAAGTTTGAATGTGCCGCATTACGATAGGCTTTCCGATAGGCATCAAACAAAAAAACGGAATGCTAAAAAAACATTTGAACGGATTTGGGTTCATTTTTGGGAATTCCCGCCTTACGACAGCCTTTTTGTGCCATCCTATGCTGTCTTTTGTATAAACACGGGAAAACGCTTCATTTTAAAGGTTTTTTGTTGGTTTTTATGCCAACATGGGCTGTTTTTTCAGGCTTTGCGTTAACCTGTTATGCCGTGAATGCTGTTTTTTGGCGTTTTTTGAAGGTTGTGAAAAGTGTTTTGCCGTGAAAACGCTTCATTTTGGCGGTTTTTGTTTGGAACGGAAAAGCCTTTCAAATGGCTCTAATGGCATAAAAACAAACCCAGCCGGTTCCCCAGCCCACACCGTGCGCACACAGGCCAACCATGTGTTCACCTGCCTGATAGTCTATATAGATCGGGAAAGCCAACCAAAAGCTATTGTCCTATATGACGTAAAAAAACCGGCCTGTTTTTGTTTTATTATGTTAAACAGTGTAAGGATAAAAAATGGGGCAATTTTGCCCCCCTTTTGAAACCATTGACACAGTTGAGTTGAGTTCCGGCTTTTCAGTTTTTTGAGTTCAGCCAGGGCTTTTTCCATAGCCTTCGTGTACAGGATTGCTTTCTCATCTTCCCATTATATGCCAAAATCTATATTACCACCAATTTTTGTAACAAAGAAAATGTCTGACATTTCATAAGCTATCCATTCTTTTTTCTTTTCGTTGGTGGATGTTTCGGCAAATTTTGCTTTTAGCAATTTGCGCATACGAACTAACACCGCTCTACATTCTTTTTTCGTGCCTTCAAAAACAGTTAGACCATTATAATAAACTTGCTGTGGTGAGTGATTGCCGCGACTGTGTCTTATTAAATAGGCTTTCATGACTTTTCGCCCTTTGGTTGGTTGCGTCTCCGTGTTATTGTGTTTATGAATTGTGTTTGGTTTAAAAATCTACTTCATTGAAAATCATTATCATCCCGCCAACAGAGGAAATCAATGCCAATATTGACGGGTATTTTGCAACCGCGTTGTACAAAAGCCCAACAACAGCAGGTATCCATAGCCCTATCCTTGCGGCCATCTCTTTTTTTGTCATTTTTTTTGATGTTTTCATAATTGTGTGTTTTTGTGGTGGAGTCAATCCATCCCGTATTCTTTCAGTTGGTTTTCATAATATTCGACCTCTTCGATTCTGGCCAGCACTTCTTTTTTCGTCATTGGGCAATTAGAAAAATAGATATGGTCATTTCCTACCGTCCAGCCCCTTTGTAC
>JAGXAA010000063.1 GCA_018971765.1 Patescibacteria group bacterium | reverse complement strand
CGTTAAGAAACAAGATCGGATTGTTTGACGATATGGTTATGGAAGTTTGCTCGGGTCTTTGGAACTACCATCTGAGATATTCATCGTAATTCCTCCCCTTTTGGGAGAATCTCGTCTCGTTTGAGACTATATGGCAACAGGTCTATTGAGATGCCAGTAACAATCCTTCGGCTCTCCCAGTAATACAATCCTTCTAATCCATCAAGAGAGGAATGGAGTAGGTATGCCGCCCCGACTGAAAATAGGGCGAAAAAAGAAAATAATATTTCTTTCCGCAAAAATATTCTTTGCGGCATTTTAGATAAATGAAAAATACCGCAGATTTTAGCTATTTTCCCGGGAAGTATCCTCCTCAAAAGAAAAGCCGCTATTCCAGCCCCAACCGTCCACCAAAACAGAAACAAAGTGGCAGACAGATAGCACTCGAAAAAATTTTTATTGTTAAAAACACATTCGAGTACGCCCAACACTGTCGCGATTAAAATTCCAAACATTTACCTCCTCCTTTCAAAAAATTACAGTTATGGATAAAGAATTTCTAGAAAACAGGATAACACATAAGAAACCCGAAGTCAATGATTTTGACGACTTGAATAAATTTACTATTCGCCTATTCGCGCCTGCCCCGTAGTGATCCTATGTTCTACTACTGGGGCGAATTAGAGATTAGATTTTTAATTATTGAACTGGAGCATCTCGCAATTCAAAATATTACAGAGCCTGCAAATCATAACCTCTTTATATTACGCAAAGACACTTTTTTGCTATAGCAAAAAAGTGTCTTTGATTCTTTCTTATTTTCGATATTATCTTCCGCCTAAAACCTAACACCTACAAACTAAAACCTATTTTAGATCCACCTTTCCTCCCGCTTCCTCGATTTTCTTCTTCAGGGCTTCGGCTTCTTCTTTCTTCATTCCGTCTTTGAGTTTGGACGGGGCGGCGTCAACCAAGTCTTTGGCTTCTTTGAGTCCGAGCCCAAGAACTTCTTTGACTACTTTGATAACAGCGATTTTCTGCGCGCCGGCTTCTTTGAGCTCTGCATTGAATGTTGATTTCTCTTCCGCCGCCGCGCCCGCTCCGGCTGACGGACCCGCTACCGCGACTGCCGCCGCCGATACGCCGAATTTCTTCTCAAGTAATTTCACCAATTCATTGAGGTCAAGCACTGACATTGATTCAATACTCTCCACGATTGATTTGAATTTCGCCGGCACTGATACTTCTTCTTTTTTTAATTCTTCTGTCATATTTTTAAAACTTAAATTTAATGATTAACTTTGGCAATTACTTACTTGGGAGTTGAGCTCCCAAGTTAAATTCGTCAGGATTTCTTTCGAGAAATGGCGTCCAAAGCCATGACAAACCCCTGAATGGGCGAATTGATGACATTGACAAATTGGGCGTATAGAGTTTGAAGCGGAGGAATATTGGCGATCGCCGTCATCTCCTCTTTGCTCATATACTTGCCGTCGAAGATTCCTCCTAGTATCGTCAGATTTTCTTTGTGCTTCTTTTGAAATCCGAAAATTTCTCTAGCTGGAACGATGAGGTCTTTGCCGTAGGCGAACCCAACTTCTCCCGCAAGCTCCGGTTGCGCGCCTTCTATTTTCGCCTCGTCAAGCGCTCTTTTTGTTAGCGATTTTTTCGCCACCAAATATCCTACGCCCGCGCTTCGAAGTTTCTTTCTTATCGGCGTGGCATCCGCGACTTTGAGTCCGTGAAAATTGAAAAAGACGAGCGATTTGGAATCTTTCACGATATCCGAAATCTTGGCGACTATTTCTTTTTTCTTATCTTTTGTTATTGGCATCTTTTTAGGTTGTAGTTTGTAGGTTTTAGGAAGATACATATCCCTTAAGAAGCTAAACAGCTACAAGCTACTTTCCTATTATTTGTAAATAAAAAAACGACCTTTGTAAAGGACGCAAATTGGCGATATTTAAAAAAGCGAGTAGCTTTTTCATATCTAGTACCTAAGCTGGACTTCTGTTGATTTCTCTCAACCGCCGGCCGTCTCTGGCCTTTATGTTTTAAAGTATAGTGAAAATGGGATGGTTGTCAAATTCGACCTTCCTTTTTCCAAGGACTCCCCTTGGATTGACTTCTCATAACAATCCTAACGCTTTCCATAAATCATCTTCAGATAAACCCTTGCTTTTAACATACTTGAGAATAGATTTGAATATTGATCTGTTGGCTTGTTTGTATAGATTCGGCAACAATGTCGTTATAAAACCTTTCAGATTGTCAGTCTCAATAACATCAGGAACTCTTAAGGAAATGTAATGGGATGTCCCGCTTTGGCTCTTCAAAACAGATATATTCAATTTTCCCGCGACTCTTATCCAATCAGACTGGGTAATGTTTCTTAATCCTTTATCAAACAAATCTTTGCGTTCGATTTCATTAGCCATTCTATTTTTAGCGCTGAGTGCTTAATTCAATCATAATCGGAGAAGGAAATCTTTCAAATTTTACATTGAAAGCGGAGTAAATCGCTTCGCGCACTTGAGATTCCACTTCAAAATCGGAAGGATTTGGATTATTACTGCCCGCGATCAGACCATCTATTTCCAAACAATTAGCCATCCACCCTTCCTCATTCTTTTCAACTTTAAATGTCAGGCTGCCTATTTTCTGAAGCTCGGCGATAACACGATTTCTTTCTTCCAAACTTATATTTGGATTGTTGCCAAAAATATCAGCGAACCTTTTATTATTGTTTTCCATAGATTTGCATTATATCGCCTTTCTGCATCAAATTTGCATCGAAATGTCTTTATTTAGTAGGTAAACCGGAGCTTCTGTTGATTTCTCTCAACCGCCGGCCGTCTCTGGCCTTTATGTTTTAAAGTATATTGAAAATGGGATGGTTGTCAAATTCGCCCCCCGTTTTTTCCAAAGGGAGTTTTTGGACATGGTATTGAGAATACGCAAGACGTTATTTCGATCTCGCTCTGACATTTTCTCCCTCCAATATTGAGAAACAACGCTAAAAATGATATCATGCTCGTAATGTCAATTGTAGTTCACATATACAAGAATTATATAAAAGGCACTTCTAAAAAAGCCATGGTTCAAATGGTCCAAGTTCAATTATGCCACCTCACAATAGCGGTAATAAAAGGACTTGGCTTGTCTTGCAATAAAGTATATTTGAATACGAGGGTTCTAAAACATTTATATGACAAAAGACCAGCTGAGGAGTTCGATCTTATGACCGAAACTTTGATCGATGTTGTCAAATATCCTAATAAAATTTACAAAAATAAGGATGGGAAGAGGGGGTCATTTTGTTTTGTAAAAGATATTAAAAATTCAAAATGCTTAGTCTCTATAGAAACAGTCCACAATAAAGAAAAAGTAGCCACTTATTGCGAAGTGGCTACTTTTTTTAGAACAGATGACAAATATTTGAAAAATTACGAACTCTTATGGGAGTGGAAGGGCGGCACTCCTTCATCGTAGTGCGTTTGATTCTAGTTTTACCTAGCCTAATAGCACCCCGCAGTAGAGCCTTTCTTGCATTTCACCCCCACAAGAATTAACATTTTTAATTTATTTATAATCTTTCTTCCATTTTTACTTTACCACCCGAAACAAAATATCGCAAGCGGATTGCTAATTGCTAAATTACTAATTGTGGAGTTTTCCAGAAAATTCCCTTTGAAGGAATATATCTGAGTTGGCTAATCCGGACTTCTGTTGATTTCTCTCAACCGCCGACCGTCTCTGGCCTTTATGTTTTAAAGTATAGTGAAAACGAAGTGGTTGTCAAATTCGAATAATTTTTTATCCATTTTTATGCTTTCTAATCAAGAATAAACAATCCTCAAAAGCATCGGCTTTACCGGCGATAAATTCATTTAATCCGTACTCCTCTATTTTTGCGCTTTCACATAACTTTTTATTCCATTCTTTTCTGTAATTTTTTGCTAATCTTGAAACATGATTTTCGATGGATTCATTTGTGATTTCTTCCAAAAATCCTTTTGTCATCAACTTAAGTGTCCTCTTATCGAGATTTTGTAAATTTTCCCATAGTTGAAATGTCTGATAACTCTCATCACTCTCAATCATCTCCCATTCATTTGGTTCAATTTCCACGAAGTCATCGTCTTCTTTGGCATATTCTTTACTCATCACCAAAAATGGGAAATAAAAATCTTTGTGTCGGTTTAAATATTTCAGAATTTGAATCGCAAGTTTTCTGCTTATGTCCATACCTGATCTTTGATCAAATCTAAAACAAAGTCAACTATTTGATTTTATATTTTCCGCCGCCTAAAAATTCGAGGTAATTTTTATTTCGCAAAACCTGCAACTGCTGACGAATTTTATCTTTAATGTGTTTATTTTCGGGATGTTTTTTGCTTAAGAAATTTTCGAAGGTGTAAATTTCGTCAAGAGAAAATTCTTTCCTTCCCAGCCTTTCAGCACAATTCATAATGTCCAAAAGCCAACCTTTTGCAGTAATTTCTTTCTCATCACGCAAGAAAAGAGTTTTCTTCCACTCCGTTATGACCTTTTCTTTTGGCTCGACTTGGCGATTTTTTACAAAAAATATTTTTCCCGTTTGCGGAATGCTCTGAAGCAAAATATTGCAACCAACCCATCCCGCTCGGCGAGCTGTCGATGATAAAGGTTTTCTTTCTTCTATTATGTCCGGGATAAAAAAATGTTTTGGGATAACAAGAAAATTCAAAACATCAAAATTTTGCAAGTCGTAAGTAAGCAGAAAAAAGTTAGGATTATTACTACTCTGCAATCTCTCAATCATTGTGCGATATGCTCCGTCAACAATTTTATTGCCGACATTTTCTTTCTTACTTTTCAACTCATAATCCTCTTTGCAATTTGA
>JAGXAA010000005.1 GCA_018971765.1 Patescibacteria group bacterium | reverse complement strand
AGTATTGACGGGGGCAGGGTTATTTACGCCGTAGACACTCGCAAGATCGTTTCTTTGCGCTTTCCGACATTTTGGTTTGAACCAACCCCGCAAGGGAAATTTATGTTGCAAGTGGCGTTCGGGCAATCCAAATATTACAGCGATAACCTTGTGGAGAATATCAACCGCGGTATCCGCCAAAAAGTCCGTCGAGGCGAGTGGTTGGTGCGCGCTCCCTTTGGCTATGTGAATAATCCGAAAACGAGAAATATTGAACCTCACCCGACAAAATCTCGCATCGTGGTAAAAGCGTTTGAGGAATACGCCAAAGGGACGCACACCCTCGGTACTATCGCCGACTTTTTGGCGGATCACGGCGTAACCACGAAAGGAACGCCACCTGCCAAAGCTTCCGTCGCTCGTATGCTCTCAAATCGTGTATATCTCGGTTTTACCTATCACAAAGGCGAGTATTACGACGGAAGCTTTGCGCCAATTATTTCTCCGACACTGTTTGAAGCAGTCCAAAAAATGCTTGCGAAAAAATCTCGCCCTCGCGTGCAGAAGCGACCAAATAGTTTTCCATTTGCACAATTTGCTCGATGCGGTGAGTGCGGAAGTATGATTACGGCTCAATATGCAACAAATCGTTTTGGCACGAAATGTACTTACTATCGCTGTACCAAAAAGAAAGGTATTTGTCGTCAGCCGTATCTATCATCTTCCGCACTCATTTCGCAAGCAAAAAATCTGCTTCAAAAAGTGTCCCTCCCGCTTTCGGAGATTGAGAACATGGAAAAACAAATTGACCTGTGGGAGAAAGAGGCGGTTTCCGAAAGCGGGAGCGTTGCCCAAAACCTTAAAACCAAACTTTCCCAGACGAAGGAGAAGCTGGACAAGCTCGTTTCGCTTTACCTAGACGGCGACATTGAGCGCGATATTTACTTACAGCGAAAAGACCTTCTCCTTCGTCAAAAAGCAAAGTTTGAGGAAAGTTTTAAGGATTTTGGGCAACGGAGAAATAATTGGATCGAACCCTTGCGGAGTTTCGTTTTGTCTTTGAGAGAAGCCGTTATTTTGGAAAGCGGCGAAGATTATTTCGCATGGCGCGAGTTTTTCCAAAAAATCGGCTCTAACCCCACTCTCAAAGACAAAACGCTTTCATGTCATTGGGGGGAACTTTGGGAATTCACCGCTTCCGCCCTTGGCGGAAGCGAAATTGATAGCGCGATTTTGGCTTCCGCAAAATCGCTCCGCTTCTTTAATTCCGAACAAGTTTCGTATGGTGGAGATGGCGGGAATCGAACCCGCGTGCAAAAGGCGTTCAATATGTATCTACGAAATTTAGTCTGCTTTTTGCATTTAAGCCGAGCAAGTTCTGAAACAGACCAAATGCTTACCGGCTGATTCCCTTAGTTTCAACTATGAGTCGGGTCAAATTCATAATCTATCCCGAAGATATTACACCGCATTCACTTTATCGGAAGTCGAGTGAGGCGATGCCGCTTAGGCGTTAGCGTAAGCGAAAGCAAAGTCGTTCGCTCCGAAATACGGAGAAACTATTTTCTTTGCCATTGCAACAAAATTGTTAGCAATTATTTTTTCCAACGGATTAAGGAGGCGGTTGGAGCCCTCCATTTCGCGCATATATGAGGCGTTCCCTTGTCTAGGCCGATCATCCCCATACTTAAAATATTATCACAAATCAAAACGTGCTGTCAAATTTCATTTTTTCACTTTCTCCCATCCCGCCGCAGGGTGGATCTCCCACCAGCGGTGTTCCATATCGTATCGCAGAATGCCCCACACTTTTATTTCCGAGCCGATATCGGGCAAAGCGGTTTTATAATCCGGCGTGAATTCCACAACCAAAACATCTCCCGAAGAATCACGGACATTTATGTGCCAATCTCCGTCATCCGCTTTCACTTTCTCCGTCACTTTCCCAATCACACTCCCTCTCGGTCTCCACACGAGACTACGATTAATTTTATCCATTGAAAACACTGGGTACAAATCATTGACGGTCTTTGGGGTATCCTTGAAAAAACCTATGCTTCTAACCCAGCTATAAGCCGGCACGATAACAACAGGATTATACAAAGTCATACTCAGCCCGAATTCAAGACCCGCTATTATCGCAATATAAATCAACAGACGAAAAAAGAATTTTATTATTCTCATAAAATTAAATCGATCTAAGACTTCAAATCCTTCTTTTTCTCCTCAAATTCCTTTTTGTCTATTTCTCCTTTGGCGTAGCGTTCTTTGAGAATATCTAGAGCTTTTGACTTTTCATCTTTTTTTCCGCCGGATACTTCCCTTGCAATCCAGATGATAAACAAGACAAAAGCCACCCAAAAAATCAACATCCAAAATCCTCCAAATATCCCCATTCCATACATATGGTCGTAATAATAAGGCATAATTTTTATTTTAATTAACAATTATTAAGATCGACCTTTAATTTTACTCCGCCTTAACTTTTATCTTGCTCTTTTTTTCTTCTTCGATTTTCGGTAAATTAATAGTCAGAACGCCGTTTTTAACTTTGGCGGAAACTTCGTCTTTCTTGACTTTAACTGGCAAAGAAAATTCCCTTCTGAACTCGCCGTATTCTCTTTCATATCGGTAAATTTTTTTGTCTTTCTCCTCTTCTTCCTTTTCCGTCCTTCCGCTTATTGAAATGTAATCGTCTCCGACATCAATATCAATTTTGTCGGAATCAATCCCCGGCACATTAGCCGTTATTTTTATTTCCTTTTCAGTCTCGGAAATGTCCACTTTAGGAAAAGACATTTTCTTTTCCGGCATCATTGATAGATTTGAAGAGACTATATCAAATGGGTCCCAAAAACTTTCTTCAATCATTTTATTCATCATATCCCTTAAAGAAACGACATTTCTCTGAGGTTCAACTTTAGCGACTTTAGTGACCACTTTCGGCGTTTTCTTTTCTTCTTTTTTTGTTATTTTCATAGTTTTTTTATAAATTTATAAAATAATTAAACTTCAAATAATATCCTTAGAATAAATTAAGATAGCCGACTGCTATCTGTTATTCGATTTTTCTTATCTGATTTCAAAGATAATTTTACCCCTTCCTTGAGTCGTGTCAACAAATAAACCTTTTTTTGCAAACGAAAACCCTGTTGCGTTGTTTGCAACAGGGTTTCGAATTTTTAGACTCCATTAAACTCCAAAAGAGACATACTCATTAACCTGACATTCTTTCAGAGTCTCCTCCTGCCCCAAACAAAAATCGATGGCGGAAGATTCGTTCTTGTGACTGAAGTTAATCTTGCGACAATTAAGGCCAGTCACTTTACAATAAAACATATTTTCTTTGACTCCCTTTGCTTTCCTCATCTTATCGTCTCCTAAAAAAACATAATATTGGGCTCATCAGACACTCTGATGTAAAGTTCTTAATTCTAAATTGGAATAGTACCACATCACTGACAGTTCCGCAAGCTAAACGGCAAGATTGGCTCTTCCTGGGGCGGGATTATTGCCCATATCAAAACCTAATGTTTTCAAAGCTTCCGTGGTGCTGTTAAATACAAGGTCAGCTCTCTTCATATCCGAGAACCAATCTTCCCTGTCCAAGACAGGCATTATGAACGGTCCCGCGCTCGTGATAATGACTTTCTTTCTCTTGCCCGTCATCGTCTCAACTATTTCTTTAAGCGAGTCCAGCCCGTCAACATCAATGTAAAAAAGATTTCTGAAATTAAGAATTACAGTGTGCGCGCCGTTTATCTTGCTCAAATTTTCCAAATGCGACTGCGAATTGATGTAGTTCATCTGTCCGGCGAATCGGTATACTATGACATCGCCTCCATGCTTCTCTATCTCGTTGAATTTCAAAGTCTGAATTTTCGCGACCATCTTCCTGTCCTTATTTATGATTATTTCGCTCTGCGCCTTGGAGAAATGATTTACAAAAATCAGCAAAGATATTATCGAACCGACTAGGATGCCGACGATGGGGTCTTGTATGATGGTGATGAGGGCGACCACGATGGAAAGTCCGAAGGCTGATTTATTGTGAACATAAATATGCTTGAAATGCTCCGCCTCAACCATTCTGAAAGCCACATAGACAAGTATTGAAGCCACCACTGCCATCGGCAGATATTTGAAATAAGAGATAAAAATTACTGAAACCAGACCTATCATAATACTGCTTATTGTCGCCGAGATCTTGCTAGTGGCGCCGCTCTTGACATTAAGCGATGTGCGCGCGAGAGCGGCGGTCGCCGGTATTCCTCCGAAAATACCGGAGGCAAAGTTGGCAAAACCTAATCCCAACATCTCTTTTCTGTGGCTCGACTTTGTCTTGGTCATATTGTCGGCAATCTTGGCTGAGATGAGCGTTTCTAAAATAGCGACGACAGAGATGGCAAGAGACGCTTTGAGCATATTCGAGTCCAGAAAATTGAAAGAAATATTCGGCATTTGAAAAATTTTTGAGCCGATGATGTCTCCGAATTTTGAATGAAGCGTCTGGAATTTCGCCCCGATTATTCCCGCCTCCGACAAATAGCCCAAAAATATTCCGATCGGCGCGACTATGATGGGGCCGGGAATTTTCGGAATCATTTTCAAAAACACAAAGAGAATGGCCAGTGTGCTGAAAAACAATATCGCCGTTCCGCCGTCGAATTGCCAAATGTGAGCGAATGACTCCATCACATTGCTGATGAATTTTTCATGCTGGACAAGACCTTGAAGACCCAGGGCGGAATTAAGTTGATTGAGTCCGATGATAAAAGCCACGCCCAAAGTGAAGCCGTGGATAACGCTTGAAGGAATAAGAATAATGTATCTTTCAAAATGCAGGACGAAGAAAATAAGTATGATTATTCCGCTCATTATCGCGAGCGCCGGAAGCGAAGCGATCCCGTAAGTGATGGCGAACATGGCTAGTATTCCCGAAAGCGCTCCTGTAGGACCGACGATATTGTAATTGCTTCCTCCTAGAAATGACGCTATTAGCCCGGCCCAAAAAGCCGTGATTATTCCCATAATCGGCGTGGCGTTGGCGGCGACAGCCAAAGAAATTGATAAAGGAATTGAAACGAGAGAAACGGTAATGCCCGATTTCCAGTTTCTCCTTAGGTTTCCCAAAAGAAACACTTTCATGTTTTTCATATTTTGAATTTTCGTGTTTTTGCGTTTCGTCTATTCTTCTTAATTGATAATTTTTAGTTTTTTCGCAAACACAAGAAAAAATACTACACCCTGCTTAATTTATTTTCAATATCAAAAACAGACGCTTGCGTAAATCTGCGCCATCCGAAAAATCACTTTTGCAGAAATACGGCAAAGGTGAAAAACAATAAGCTAAGAATGATGAATGAGATTGAAATTCCATATCCGATGTATTCCAGATTTTTCAAACCTCTTCTCCTGTATTCTAAAATACCAATGCCAACAAAAGAACAGAGGGAAATTAATATTGGCAAAATAAATCTAAAATCACCATTAATGGATAGAATTATTCTAAACGCCATAAAAACGGATAAAAGCAAAATAGCATTGACTTTTAAGACAAAATTATTTTTAAGACTTTCCTTTACAGAAAATAGCATAATGCCGACAATCCAAAAAATCATCATCAATGACAACGCGCTGATCCCTATCGCTATGTTTTCAGCGATCGCCCCGTTAAAAAAGAACTCGCCAAACAATGAATTTTTCAACAAGAAATTCCAAAAATACTGTCTTCCGTATTTGTCGTCCCAAGTTGAAACATAAGGCTCAGTCAAAAACGTTTTCGCGTCAAAGTACGCGTAGTTTCTAACTTTATTTTCCACAAACAGTCCGTTATTCAGTCCGCTCATATTCACGACCAGATAATTTTCTTTCTGTTTTTGCCCTTTGATTTTATCAATTATTCTTGCCCCAACGCGACTCCCGATAATGCCTATCAAAAAAACAATGAGCAAAATGCCCGCGGATTTAAAATAAAATTTAAATTTTTCAGACCTTTTTTCATCTATGATAAAACTGAAAATAATGCAAATTCCAACTAAGACAAAAGCCAAAAGACCGTGCGCTTTTGTGATAAAAGCGAGAAAAGAAAATAGAATTGAAAAATACAAATTTTTATTATCGTTCCCATCAAGCCATCTTATTAAAAATAAAATGACCGAAGAGTAGAAAACATAAAAAAGAATGTCATTGGTGATTCTTACGGAATGCATAATATTCGTCGGCCAAAAGACAAAAAGAGACGAAGTCAGAAAAAAAATAAAATTTTTTAATAATCCAGTATTTTTTATTTCTTTTTGTTTATTCTCAAAAAATACAGTCTTTAAAATCAAAATGGATACTGCGGAAAAAATCGAAAAAAGAAAAACCGAAAATACTTGAAGAATGTGATAGATCTCCCCTTTGTCGCTAATCCCAAACAAGACGGACACTTTATAGATGGCTGCGGCTAAAATATAATAAAACGGCGCTTGATCGCATTCCCAACAATTATGAGGAAAATCATAATTTTTCGCTAAATGTTCAATGTAATGTATATGCCCGTCCACATCATGACTCCTCACGTTGTAGGGCGTTTTTGAAAGATAAAAAACATTAACAACAAGACCGAGCAGTAAAATGATAAAAATCGCTTTATTAAGATTGTTTTTTAAAAAAGGTTTTCCCATTTTTCAGTCGTTTTGAAATCTATAATGATAAGCGCAACAATAAAAACATTGAGTATTGTAATAATGCGCAAAAAATTTATACTGATTACATTATAATAACATACATAAACATGAAACCGCTCATATCCCTTGTCACGCCATTATTCAACGAAGAAGAGAATGTCAACGAATTTTACGAGAGAGCCAAAAAAATTCTTGAAAAAATCGGAACGCATGAAATTATTTTTGTCAACGACGGAAGCCGAGACAAAACTCTTGAAAAGACGCTGGAGATCGCGGATAAAGACAAGAGCGTCAAGATTATTGATTTCTCAAGAAATTTCGGCCATCAGACCGCGATAACCGCCGGTATGGATAACAGCCAAGGAGAAGCTGTTGTGATAATGGACGGTGATTTGCAAGATACTCCCGAGACCATACCGGAGCTTGTGAAAAAATGGAAAGAAGGTTATGAAGTGGTTTACGCCAAAAGAAGGAGCAGAAAAGACACTTTGTTCAAGCGGGTGACCGCGTATATTTTCTACAGGACAATCAAAAAGGTCGCGCAGATAGACATTACCGAAGATACCGGCGATTTCTGCCTCCTCGACAGAAAGATCATTGGAACATTGAAAGGAATAAGAGAACATTCACGATTTGTGCGAGGGCTTACTTCCTGGGTTGGATTTAAAAAGGCCGTCGTATTATTTAATAGGGAGGAGAGAAAGAGAGGAAACACCAATTATTCCTTAAGAAAAATGATGAAATTCGCTTACGACGGCATAACTTCTTTTTCTTATTTTCCTTTAAAGATGGCGACATATTTAGGAGCGCTTAGCGCTTTCCTAGGATTCCTCTGGGGAATATACGCTATATATCAAAGAATATATCATTCGGAGACAACCGTCCCGGGATGGGCGACTTTGGCGGTGGCGGTTTTCTTCCTCGGAGGGATCCAGCTGATTGTCTTGGGCATAATAGGAGAATATATAGGAAGAATTTACACGGAAGTCCAGAACAGGCCACTTTACATAATAAGACAAAAAATAAATTTTGACTGAAAAATCTTAAGGCAAATCTAAAAAAATTATGAATTCAATTAAAAATGAAGGCGCAAAAAAAATATTGGCAATTTACGCGATTGCCGTTCTGATAGTCTCCTTCTTCACTTATTTCGTAAAATACAATTATCCTCCCGCCGTTTTTTGGGATGAGAATTACCACATAGCGTCCGCCCAGAAATATCTTGACGGAGTGATGTTTATGGAACCGCATCCGCCGCTCGGCAAGCTCTTCATAGCTCTTGGAGAATATGTTATTCAGCCCAATAAAAATCTAGGTATTCATAAATTCACCGAGACTGATTACATAAAAGATTTTCCTCAAGGCTATTCTTTCGCGGGCGTCAGATTCTTTCCTACCCTTTTTGCGTGGATGTCAGCCTTGGTCTTTTTCTTCATTTTGTATTTTCTTTCTAAAAATCCGCATCTTTCGGCGATTTTCACTTCTCTCTATGTCTTCGATAACGCTCTTATCGTCCATTCGAGAAGCGCGATGCTTGAAGGGAGCCATCTTTTCTTCATCCTTCTCGCAATACTGTATTGGAGCTATCTCATAAGCAAAAAAGACAAGATAAAGAATATGTCCTACTTTGTTTTGGGACTTCTTGTCGGATTATCCGTTATGGTCAAGGCCACTGGCGCGATAACTTTTCTTCTTTTTTTGTTTTTATTCGCCTACGATTACAGAAATGAATTTAAAGAGTATAGAAAAAATATTTCTGCATTGTTTAAAAATTTTTTCGTAAAATCGATTTTGACAGTTGTTGGAATATCAGCCGTATTTTTCCCCGTCTGGTACATCCATTTTTCTTTGGGAAAGAATGTCGCGAATGATAAATTTTATAGCGCGTCCGAAGAGTATAAAAATATAATCGCGAACGGCGGCGCGGCGAACCCTCTAAATTTTTTCACGATGCTCCGCGACAATCTCAAGTATATGGCGAATTACAACAACGGCGTACCCAAACTTGACGTGTGCAAACCGGATGAAAACGGCAGTCATCCTCTGGTCTGGCCGGTCGGAGACAAAAGCATCAATTACCGATGGGAGAAAAGCGGCGGCGGCATCCGTTATCTTTATCTCCAAAGCAACCCTACCATCTGGCTTTTGTCTCTCTTGGCCGTCATCCTTGCGATAATACTGATCGCTTCAAAATTCGTCTATAATCTTGAAATAAAAAACAAAAGACTGTTTTATCTGATAGTTTCGTTTGCCGTTATGTACGGGAGTTATATGGCGGCAATGCTCAGAATAACGCGAGTGATGTATTTGTATCATTATTTCATTCCGCTTATTTTTTCTTTCATATTGCTTTTCCTCGTTTTTCAATACATCTTCGCCGAATATCTGATCAAAAATAAAAAAACCGTTTACGCGCTCGCGCTCGCGTTCCTTATCTTAATAATAGCTTCTTATCAATTTTACAGTCCGCTCACCTATTACAAGCCCTTGACGACGAAAGAGTTCAATAAAAGAATCTGGTTTGATTTCTGGAAATTAAAGGCGATTAACTAGCTCGATTCTTCAGTAAGCAGAATTGTCCATTTAATTAAGAACCCTTCAGCAAGCCGACGGGGAATTGAGGATTAAAACGTGAAGATTCCTGTGCTAAAATCCTATGTTTTGATTTCTGTTTTAAATACAGGCATTTTATGAACGATTTGTCAATGTTTCGGAAAAAAACGCAACTGATAAAATGGGAGCATTATGTTTTTTAAAAATAATTTCGATTTTATCGCCATCGGCGACGCGACGATAGACGCTTTCATAAGAATCAAAGAAGCGTCGGTTAATTGCGGCATCAACAAAAATAATTGTCAGCTATGTTTGGATTACGGGAATAAAATTCCTTACGAGTCGGTGACAGTGGTGCCGGCCGTGGGCAATAGCGCTAATGCCGCCGTCGCGGCGGCGCGGCTCGGACTCAAATCCGCTTTTGTCGGCAATATTGGCAATGACCAAAACGGCAAAGATTGCCTCGGCGCTTTTAGGGCGAATAACGTTTGCGCGAAATTTATAAAAATCCATAAAGACAAAAAAACAAATTATCATTATGTGCTGTGGTATGAAGACGATCGGACCATTCTCATAAAGCACGAAAAGTTTGATTACTCTCTGCCGAACATTGGCTCGCCGAAATGGATTTACTTGTCGTCGCTTGGCGAAAATTCTCTGCCTTTTCATTTTGAAATAACCGCGTATTTGAAAAAAAATCAGGAAATAAATCTGGCATTCCAGCCAGGCACTTTCCAGATGAAATTTGGCGCGGAAAAATTGTCGGAAATTTACAAACTGACGAAAGTTTTCATCTGCAATCTGCAGGAAGCGCAGAGGATTTTGAATACTAAAGAAGAAAATCCGGTTGAACTCGCCAAAATGATTGCGGACCTCGGTCCAAAAATAACCGTTATCACCGACGGCAGGAAGGGCGCGCATACTTATGACGGGGAAAATGTTTGGTTTATGCCGCTCTATCCCGACCCGAGGCCGCCGTTCGAGCGCACCGGCGCGGGCGACGCTTTCTCTTCCACTTTTGTCGCCGCCTTGGCGATGGGCAAAACTATCGAGGAAGCTCTGATGATGGCTCCCGTAAATTCAATGTCGGTTGTCCAGAAAATCGGCGCGCAAGCGGGACTGCTCACTTTGCAAGAAATGGAAGGGTATCTGAAAAACGCGCCCTCGAACTACAAACCGAGCAAAATCTAATATTGCCAATAAATTGAAATTAAATTCTCTAATTGAAGAAAATTTCCGCCTTGCCGAAATTCAGAAGGCGGCGCTTCGCAAACTTAAAATTAAAACCGTCAAAGATTTGCTCTATCATTTCCCTGTCCGATACGGCGACACCTCCAGCGTGAAAAATATCGGCTCGCTCGAAGGCGGAGAGAATGCCGCGATTTTCGGAAAAATAAGCGGACTCAAAACAAGCAAAGCGTTTAGGAAAAAAATACCTATGGCGGAGGCTTTTATAGAAGATGAAACTGGAAAGATAAAAGCAGTCTGGTTTCATCAGCCGTATATTGCCAAAATAATCGGCGAAGGAGCTTTCATCAAAGCCGAAGGCAAAGTTTCGGAAAGAAAAGGCGAGCTTTATTTGAGCAATCCAAAAATTGAGACGGTGTCAAAATTGCCGATTGGCGTTGGCGATTCTCTTTTTGGCGAAAGAGGAGAAAATTACACTCTCTATCCAGTCTATGCGGAAAGCAAAGGCATCACTTCCAATTGGCTTTTTCACAAGATACAAAAGGCGTTCAGCTCGGGAATTCTTGATGAAATGATTGATCCGATTCCCGAAGACATACTCAAGAAATATAACTTGCCGTCTTTGAAAACCGCCGTCATCTGGATTCATTCGCCGCGCAGAAAAAAAGACGCGGAAGCGGCAAGAAAACGATTCGCCTTTGAGGAAATATTTTTCATCCAGCTTGAAAAACAGAAAGAAAAAATTGAATATGAGAAAAATCCCTCGGCTGTCATAGACAAGAGCGAAAAAGATTTGGAAAATTTTATCGGCAAATTCCCTTTTAAAGCGACAAACGCCCAAAGAAAAGCGATCTCGGACATTCTCGCCGATTTCAAAAAAGGCCGCGCGATGTCGCGCCTGCTTGAGGGTGATGTCGGGTCGGGAAAGACCGCCGTCGCGGCGGTCGCGGTATACGCCGCCGCGACCACCCGCCCTAATGGACAGAGTTTCGGCAATCTTCAGACCGCCTATATGGCGCCGACCGAGATTCTTGCCGCTCAGCATTTTGAATCTTTCATAAAATATTTTTCTTATTTGAACATCAGTGTTGGACTTATCACCGGAAGCGGATGCAGAAAATTTCCGTCAAAAGTCAATCCGCTCGGCTGGACCGACATTTCAAGAACTCAGCTCCTTAAATGGGTGGCCAATGGAGAAATTCCCATACTTATCGGCACTCACGCCCTAATACAAAAGACGGTTAATTTCAAGAATCTAGCTCTCGTAATAATAGACGAACAGCATCGCTTCGGCACGGCGCAAAGACAGAAGCTAGCGAAGAAAAGCGCGCTTGCTCCGCATCTATTGTCAATGACGGCGACTCCCATCCCCCGCACGCTCGCCCTCACGATATACGGCGACTTGGATTTGACTCTTCTTGATGAAATGCCCGAGGGCAGGAAAAAAATAATCACGGAAATCGTTTTGCCCAACGCCCGCGAAATGACTTATGAAAAAATCAGAGAAGAGCTGAAGAATGGAAGACAAGCTTACGTGATATGCCCGAGAATTGACGAGCCTGACCCGTCTATGGAAATGGCGCTTCTCGCCAAATCAGTCAAAGAAGAAGCCAAGCGGTTGAAAAAAGAAGTCTTTCCCGAATATGAAATTTCCATCCTTCACGGCAAGATGAAACCGTCAGAAAAAGAAAAAGTTATGAATGATTTTAAGGATAAAAAGATTGACATCCTTGTCGCGACTTCGGTTGTGGAAGTCGGCGTCAATGTGACGAACGCAACAGTCATAATAATAGAAGGCGCCGAGAGATTCGGTTTGTCCCAGCTTCATCAACTCCGCGGTCGAGTCATCAGAAGCAATCATCAAGCGTATTGTTTCGTTTTCGCCGACACAAAAACCGACAAAACATTGAATCGGCTAAAGGCGCTCAAAGAAGCGAAAAACGGTTTTGAGCTCGCGGAATATGACCTAAAATTCCGCGGGACGGGGGAGCTTTACGGACAAAAGCAGTGGGGCATCTCGGACATCGGTATGGAAGCGATAAAAAATATCAAAATGGTGGAAGCCGCCCGCGCCGAAGCCAAAAATCTGATTGAAAAAGATTTCTCCCTAACCGCCTACCCCCTCCTCCGGCAAAAACTGTCTCATCGCCAATCCGAAGCGATTCATTTTGAGTGATTTGAGTGATGGTGCCATTTGCGGGAGGTTGCAAGGAGCGGATGGCAAATTGCGGGTTTTTTAAAAAATCACTTTGCCAAATCATCTTTGCAACTGTAAACTTTCGCTTCTATTTTCTTGTCGCGGGCTTCAAATTCCGTCTTGCATTTCGCAAAAAATTCGCCGTAAAAACTCTTCGGATTGATATGCGGAATATCCACGACCAAGAAGTTTCCCCCATTCGCGATGTGTTCCTCGAATTTCTTTCTGTATCCGTCCTCAAATTCCGGAGTGGCGTATATTCTGCCTGCATATTTTTTTATTTTTGAAAGTTCATAAGAACCGATGTCATTATAGGTGAGAATATTTTTTATTTGAGGTGAATTGCCGATAAAAGACACTGCCTCCCGCAAGACCTTCGGCGCGCTGCCGTTTATTTTCCCGAACAAAAATTCTTCAGCAAAAACCAGATTGTAAGAAGTGCCGAGTATTATCAGAATGACGGATATTCCCATCTTCCATTCTTTTTTTACCAGCCCGATAATTCCCAGAGCAACGGAGACAATAAACGAAATAGCTATAAACAGAAAAGAGACATAGAATCCCAAAGGGCCCGAACCGCCGTTGAAAGGATTTAAAATGTTCCATCTCAAATGAACAACCTTGCCGAACCATTCCGTCTTCGGATACAGGGAAGGAGTGGAATGATTTATAAAGTTTAACGCCAGAAGCGCGGAAGACAGAACGACTCCAAAAACGGCAAACTTTATCATTTGTTTTTTATTCACCGAATCCAAACGAATGAAAATGTCCGACAAAATCGCCCCGCAAATCACGGAAAGAGGGGCGATTGAAAACATCAGATATTTGTCCAAAGCGCCTCTTGAAAAATCAAATAGGATGAAATAAAAAATAAATCCTAAAATAAAATATGTGAAAAACACTCTTGTTTTTTTGAAAATGTCTTTGTTTGTGAAGAAAAGAGGAATGATCATAAGCGGCGACAGATAATACATCGCCTTCAACCCCTGAACGATTATTTGCGTCCAATTCCTCCCTTCTGCGGCAAATTGCTTGGCGTGCCCCATCATAATGCTAATGTCGAAAGCTGGATATGCGGCTTTAATGCCGTAGATTAGAGCAATGTAAAGAACACCGAATCCGAATATTCCCTCAGCCACCGTGAGAATTTCTTTTTTATCTATTTTCTTCCCGCGGCTCCAAACATAATCAATCAATATCGTCCCGACGACAAGAATAAAACTTAATTTGATAAGGAAACCGATAAGCAAAGCGGCAACTAGGAGCGAAAGCCATTTCCATCTTGCTGAAAGCCCGCCGGACGACATCAACTTATCGTAAGCATACGCCGCCAAAATGAAGAAGAACGGCAAGATCGCCCCGTCAACATCCGGAGAAAGCGACCCAAGGATGTCGTAAAAACAAATTGAAAAAATGGCGACAGACCACAGAGCCGTTTTGTTTCCCAGACGATTGCGAACGGTGAAATACAGCAAGATGACGGAAGCGACGGAAAACAAAAGCGGAATAACTCGCATATTATCGCTGCCAAAAATAAAATTACCGGAGACAAAAATCATCTGCATAAGCGGAGGGTGGGCGAAAAAAGCGCCTGCGTCTGAAATGGAAGATGAAGACGACACATTTTTCCGCTCGTCTTGATGATAAGGCATAGACAAGCCGAAAACTCTCAAGATGATAAAAATCGCCATGACTGCCGATAACAATAGAATGTGTCTTTTGTTTTCAATCTTCATAAATCATCAATGATAATATTATTTGTACGCGCTCATTATACTTAAAAACCCCGAATTACGAAATGCAAAAATTTAGGTCCTCGAGCCGCAAAAACTCTTTTTATTTTCTCAAGGTGTTTTTGCTCAACCGGACCGTGAATTTTTCCGTTTCGCAATTCAATGTATAATGCGATTATGAAAAATAAAAACGGAACAAAATCAATTTCAACAAGATCATCTCTAAGATGGTTTTTGAGCAAATTTTTATCGATCCTGCCTTC
Source organism: Patescibacteria group bacterium (assembly GCA_018971765.1). GTDB lineage: Bacteria > Patescibacteriota > Minisyncoccia > Phycocordibacterales > GWA1-40-21 > GWA1-40-21. The sequence continues at coordinate 9,111 of JAGXAA010000005.1, read as the reverse complement.
CGGTTCTCCGAAATTTATTTACGCGACCGCACTGAAGCCGAAAATATTAAAAAATGCCGCCAATAAAATCTTAAAAATAATAATGCCGAAAGAAACCGAGATTGAAGACGGCGTCTTTTTGGAACTTGACCAATCAGATCCCGTAGCTTCGGGAGCGATCGCTCTCGGCGTTTACGAAAAATACGAATCGGATATTTTTCGCTCCAAAATAAAACAAGGTATGACGATTATCGACATCGGCGCCAATTTGGGATACTACGCCGCAATTGCCGCCCGCCGCGCGGGAGAACGGGGCTTAGTCATAGCATTCGAGCCGGAACCGAATTTTTTCAAATTGCTTTCAAAAAACATCAGTCGAAATAATCTAAAAAATGCGAGTCTTTTTGAAATGGCGATCGCCGACAAGAACGGCAAAATGGAATTATTCTTATCGAACGAAAACAAAGGAAATAATTCGCTGATTCAATCTGAAAATCTAAAAACTTCCGTTCGGGTAAAATCTGTGACGCTTGACGATTTCATAACTTCTCGAAAAATCGAAAAAGTGGATATTGTAAAAATGGACATTGAAGGCGCGGAGATTCTCGCGATTGAAGGAATGAAAAAGACGCTGATTAAACATAAACCTTTATTGTTTTTGGAATTCTCGCCGCATTCAATCGTAAAACTAAACAGAAATCCGACAGACTTTATTTCGATTTTGAGCGGAATGGGATATTCAATATTTGAAATCAATGAGACGCGAAAAAGTCTGAATAATGTGACGGATTTTCAAAAATTCGTTGAAAGAATTCCGAAAGGAAAATATGCCGATCTTTACTGTGAAAGCCGCTCGAAATGACCGATAGTGAGAAAAAAAGCTCCGGGCATAAGCTTGCTCTCGCCTTTCAGCCCCAAATCTTCAAAAGTTTTTTTGGTGAATAATTCTTCATCGCTGAAAGTCGTGGTTCTTCCCAATTTGCGATTGGCGGCGAATAGCCATCTAAACATGAAAATATCATAAGGAACCTCTATGAAGACGCATTCCTTGGCTATCCTTTTTTGCTCGTTTATGAGCTTGCGCTGGTCATCTTTGCCGTAATGCTCCAAAAAACCGAGCGAATAGACCAGGTCAAAATTCTTATCGGGAATATTGGAAAGATTGAAAGCGTCCCCTTGAATGAAATCGCAGGCATTGTTTGAACTTTTGGCGAAATCCACGGCCTCTTTGGAATAATCCGCGCCTACGCATTTAAGAGCTCCCATTTCCCTCAGATAAGCCAGAGTGAGACCGGACCCCGCTCCAATCTCGCAGACTGTTTTGTTTTTAACGTCATAATTTTTCGCGATGAATTTGGCGAAATATTTCGCGAAATATCGCTTTCGCGCGAAAGCCACCAAAGAATTGAAAAAAGTTTTTTTATTCCTGTTTTCATCCCAATATCCGTCCCAATATTTTTGATCGTTTGAATAATTATCGGATTCCATTTTGCTTAAATAATTTGATTATCTTCTTTGAATTACGAAACGGAAAAATTTACAGTCCGGTTGAGCAAAAACACCTTAAAAGACAAAGAGTTTTTGCGGCCCGAGGACTTAAATTTTTCCGTTTCGTAATTCATGATTTAAATAATTTAATTATTTTATAAAGACCGTAACTTCCAATCTGCCCTAAAAACAAAATAAACTCTTTCGCGTTTAATTTTGAGGCGCTGTATTTTCTCATTCTGAAAGTATAAGGGAATTCCTTGACCTTCTTGTAATTGCCTTTTACTAATATTTCAAACAGTATTTTATATCCCGTCGTTTTTAATTTCACGCCGCTTATCACGGATTTTTTCATAAAAAAATAACCGCTTAGAGGGTCTTTTGTCCTTGTGAGGATCTTGGCCAAAAAAACTCCCGCTCCGGAAATCATTCGGCGATGCAATCCCCAATTCTCAATTCCGCTTCCCTCTCCGAACCGATTCCCTATCGCGATGTCGTTATCAACCAAAGAAGATATCATCTGATTCAAAATGACGGGATTATGGCTCATATCCCCATCCATCGCGCCCATATATTCTCTTTTTGATAATTTGAACCCTTCAATCACCGCCGTTCCCAATCCCAATTTACCCCGCCGATGAATGACTCTTACGGGATATTTGCTTGCCAGCTCTTCGGCAATCTTTCCCGTGCCGTCGGGAGAATTATCGTCAACGATGATAAATTCAAGATCAATCTTATTTTTATCCACCGCTCCAAATATCTCCTCTATCAAAAAAGGGACATTTTTCGCTTCATTGTAAGTGGGAATTATGAGCGATACGGCAATCAAATCATTTTTAGGCATAAGTCATATTTTCTCAAAAATCTGATATTTATCAAATTCTTTTTTCAGTTTATAAAAATCAGCCCCTTCTTTCAAGGTTTTCCAAGATTTTTCGCTGGTGATTATTTCATCGACTTTTTTATTTTTTATTTCGCTCACGGTCTCCTTGCCTATTTGAACACTTTCCGCGAATCTCATATATTGATAATAGTCATCGCCCGAATAAAAAAGAACGGCCTCCGGAATATCGTAAAACATTACGATTTTATTCGCGGGCAAAACGGAAAAAAATTCTTTCAAATCGGCGGAACGCTTGCTTCCGTAATTATCAGCGACCCAAGAATGAAATATCGTCTGATAAAACTGAAATAGAATCAGAATTGATAATAATAAATAAGGCAGAAATCTAATCGCTCGTCGATTTATTTTCAGGCGGGAAGAAGCGGATTCGCAAAGATAAAATAACGACGGAGGCAAATAGACAATCGACAAAATCTGTCCGGGAAAGAAATAGCGGTTTGCTCCCAGAGTCGCGAAGAAAGCGAAGAAATTCGCAATCGAGAAAATAAAGGCGATAATTTCCGCGAAAGATATTTTTGATTTTGCCGTTCGGCGCAAATACATTGACGCGGACCACGCGAATAATGCCAAAGCGAAATAAACCAATTGAAATTCCTTAAAAAATTTTAAAGAATTTTCTTTGATTGTCGGGAGCAGCGGATGATGGTCGGGATTGCCGTAATAATTTGAAACGATTGACGAAAATTTGTCGCCTGAAAAATGGACTAAAATAAAAATCAGAAGGGGCGCGATCGCCATTCCGGCAAAAACATAAAATCTTTTGCCAAAAAAATTATTCGGTCTGGCTATCAAAAAACCAGTTATGAGAGAGAAAGATAACAAGTCTAGAAAAACCGGCTTAGTCGCCATGGCTAATCCCGCAAAGACGCCGGCTGCGACATAATAAATTATTTTGCGATGATTGAGATCCTCCGACTCTGTCTTGCGGATAAACAATAAGGAGGAGAGGAGCAAAAACAGCCCGGGAATTTCACCCAAGACATTCTTGCCGTGTCCATAAACGGGAGCGAAACTTACAATAAGAGCAAGACTGAAAAAAGCGACCGCAAGACCGTATTCTTTTTTTATCAAAAGATAGGCAGCCAAGAGAAACGCCAAGAGAAAAATAACCATCACTATTCTGGCCTGAAATATGCCGACGCCAAAAATTTTAAAAGACAAAGCAATCGGATAAATCACCGGATAGCTCGTGGTTACAAATCCGGAAGAGACGAATTTATTCGGGGCGACCTGCAAGCCGTAAACGGCTTTTTCCGCAAGATTTTTTGCCGTCTGAATGATTACGCCCTCATCCATCCAAACCGGAGGACTTTCGGTCAATTTGTAAGCGCTAAAAAAGATCGCCGCCAGAAATAAAATGGCGGTCAAAAAAATCAATCCTTTCTTAACCGTATCATTAGAAAAAATATTGTCTCTCATTGTTTTGTTATTTATTACTTTGAATTACGAAACGGAAAAATTCACGGTCCGGTTGAGCGAAAACGCCTTAAAAGACAAAGAGTTTTTGCGACCCGAGGACCTAAATCTTTGCGTTTCGCAATTCATGATATTTATGATTTTAAGTTGCCATTATTTTTTTCTGAGAACCAAAAAATATTCTCTTCTGAAAAGCGGGGTGTAATACCCAAGCAATGCGGAAAAAAAATAAAGCATTCTATTTGAAAAATAATCCCCCAAATAAAAAACGCCCTCCCATTCAAGACTGGAAATCGGTTCGAATTCTTCCCTGCCGTCCGCCCGCAAAAGTTTTCGCACTGAACCGGGAGGATACGGGCGAATATGGCCGAAGGTGCCCCAAAATTTTTTTGTCATTACTTCCGAACCTAAAACCAGCATTCCCCCTTTCTTTAAAACTCGCGAGGCCTCGCAGAGCATTCCGTGAGCCGTTTTCGGCGCAAGGTGTTCAATCACATTCCGGCAATGCGCCATTTCAAATTCTTCATCCTCATAAGGAAGTCTGTCGGCGCTCGCAACTTTAACCGAAAAACCCTCGTCCGCGAGTTTTTTTATCACAGATTCATTCAAATCAACGCCGCGGATGAACTTTTTATTCAACGCCAGAAATTCGCCTTCTCCGCAACCGATATCAATGGTCTTTTTACTCTTAAAGTAAAATTCGTGCAAGAAGTTTTTGCCGCGCAATCTTTCTTTCAAAATAAACAAAAAGCTTGGAATTGTGTTTTTCATATCCATTAGAATAAGGAATTCACATCGATTTCACAAGCCGCGAAGAAAGATTAAACAGGCTGTGCGTTTCGGCAAATTTCATACTATCGAAAATTATTTTTTGTCTTTCTTCTTCAGATAAGGACAAAATCATAGACAGTCGCTCCGCCACTTCTTCCGCTTCTCTCTCTCCTATGATGAGCATGCCGTCAATCTGCCCTCGCAAATTTTCATTTGACGCGAGGACAAGACATCCGCAAGCCATTGCTTCAAAAATTGTTTTGTCATACATTCCCGATGAGCTTAAATTCACGAAAATCTCGTGAGAATTGTAAATTTCAGGCGTTTGACGATTCGGGACTCCATTATGAAATTTCAAAAAATTTTCCAAGCCAAGCTCTTTCGCGCGAGATTTTATTTTTTCAAGATACGAAATGTCTTTCGGCAAGGCGTCGCCGTAAATGTCTGCGGCAAAATCAAAGCTTTGTTTTTTGAGAAGCCCAAGAGCTTCCGCAAAGACATCGACATTTTTTGAAGGCGCGATTCTTCCGAGAAAAACTATTGAATTTTTGGTTTTACGAACTGTTGAATTTTCTAAATTCGCAAATTTGCTTGTGTCTACTCCGACCGGCATTAAAACCGTTTTCTTGTATTTCGCAGTGTAAGAATATTTAGAGGTGCAGAAAACTTTTGTGCAAAAAGAGGCGGCGATATCGGTAACAAACGAGCCGGAATGATGATTCCTCCACATATATATTTTTTTGCCGAAAAATTTCCAAAAAATTCCTCCAAGCAGAACATATTCCTGATTCATATGGACGAACACGGCATCGTAGTTGTTTCTTTCTCGCGCTATATATTTGTAAAAATCAAATATGTATTTAATTTTTCTTAAAGCTAACAGCTTACGGCTAAAAGCTGACGGCTTTTCCTTGCCCAGACTTAAAACTTTGACATTCGCAGGCAAATTACATTCGCCTTTTTGCAGACAAATGACCGTTATCATCTCAAAACGTTTGGCAAATTCTTTTGCCCATCCGCAAAAGAATCCCAGTATTGGATCATTAGCATCAATTTTTTGAGTTAGAATCAATATCCTCATAAATATAAAAGAAGTTTCAATTAATTCCCGCCTTCTAAATTTCGGGCTTATCTTTTTCCGCGAAAATAAAATGCCTGTAAACAAAAAAACTTTCCGCGGCTATCATTGCGTTGGCAATAACTTTGGAAATGAATTTGTGAATGTGAATATGGTCAACAAAGAGATAAATGAGCAGGGTGCTTATTCCCAAATTGACAATTGCCACAAAGAAATAAAGGTATGTCTGCTTCATCATCTTTTCCGTATTTTTATCCCTGAATGTCCAGAATTTTTGGAGACTGAAGCTTATCCAAAAAGCGATTATAAAAGAAAATATTGACGAAGCGACATACCACAAACCGACAAGATAAGTGAGAATGTAATAAATCAAAAGATCGGCAGAAGTCGATGTCCCGCCGGCAATCAGATATTTAATAATCTGCCTGTGCCTGAAAGCGTTACCGTAAATCACGGGAGGCGCAAGCCGCTTGAAATGTTTATGGATTTTTTGGTAATTTTTTTCGAGCATAATTTACTGTTATCTTTGAATCGCAAAATTAGTCGAGGCGCGTTATTTAAAATATTATTTAAACATAAATTCTACAGTTTCGCCATAACTTCAATCAAATTATCCAAGGTTTTTTCTATGGAAAATCTCTCGGATTTTTTCTTGGCGTTTTGAACTATTGAATCGCGAAAATTTTCATCCTCGGCAATCTTTTTAATCGCCGACAATATCTGCCCTTCATTATCAGGATCTATGAGAATTCCGTCTTTGCCGTCTTCCACGATTTCTTTCAAATTGCCTATGTTCGTCGCGATTACAGGCGCGCCCATATTCATCGCTTCAACGGTCTGGAAAGAAAAGCTCTCAAAAGAAGTGTTCAATATGAACAAGTCTGACGTTCGAAGCTCTGACAATAATTCTTCTCTCGGCAAAGCGCCGGCTAATTTAACTTTGTCTTCCAATCCAAGAGAGATTATCAAATTATTAAGCTCGTCTTTCATCGGACCGTCTCCCGCGATGACCAGTCTCCATTCCGGCAAATTATTCATAATTTTTATAAGAGTCACGAAACCTTTCCAAGGGACTAAACGCCCCGCGGAAATAATTTTTTTAAATTTGGAATTATTTGATCTACGGACGGTGGCATTATCGCGGCTTAAATTTATCCCATTGTATATCGTTTCAACCTTATCGCCTCCGCCAATCCACCCTGAAACAATTTTATTGAAATAATGGCTGGGGGTTATGACCTTGCCCGCTCTCCTTATGACAAATTTTTGAATTAATCTCAACAATTCCAGCTTTAGTCCGTATCTTTTAAATTGAAATTTGTCAATTCCTTCTCTAACGGCAAATCTCTGAACGGCTTGTTCCCACGCGTAATCTCCGGCGACCCTTATCAAGAATTTTTTTCTCAAAATCTTAGAAGCGAGCATTGCCGGCAATCCAACACTCACAGGATCTTGAGCGAATATGATGTCGCATTTTCTGGCCCTATTTAAGACTTTGAAAAAATAAATGATGTGGCGGATTATTTTCGGCAACTCCCTAACTTCCCCGAAGGAAAGCGCTTCCACGCTATGCCCCCGTTTCGGTAATTCATCGTAGAGAAATTTGGAGTATGTCGCCGGACCACCGATGTCCGGCGGATATATGCCTGTCGCTATAAGTATTTTCATAACTCAATAATAATCGAAAAAAATATTTTTTCCATCACCAATTTAGATGTTTCGTTTTCAAGTTCGTCAAAGACTAAAGTTTATTTTTATTTAGACAGTCTTCCATAATCTTTCCGTATTTGAATAAATATTCTTCTTTGGTTGCGGTAATCTTTTCGCCGATAAACGCTTTGGAATTGACGCTTAAACTTATCCTTAAGCTCGGTTTTTCCAAAACCTCTAAAATTTTTCTGACAAAACAGCCCTTGTCATTAACGGGACAAACAAAACCATTATTGCTTTCGGAAATCATTTCGCTCGCTATGCCGGCATCGGAAGACACGATCGGACAGCCGCTCGCGAGCGCCTCGATTATGGCAAGTCCGTATCCTTCATATAAAGAAGTTGAAAGGAAAAGATTAGCCGTCTTGTAATAAGAAATCGGGTCATTCTGCCATCCTTCAAAAACTATGTTTTCTTTGAGATTATATTTCGCGGCAAGATTTTCCAGTTTTTTTCTTTCCCCGCCGTCTCCGATAATCATCATTCCAATTCTGGGATATTTGACCGTTAATTCTTTCATAATTTCTATGGCCGAAGGGATATTTTTCTCTTTTTCCAGCCGAGAAACCATAATAATTATGAAAGAAAATTGAGGATATTTCTTGTGAATATCGAAATCCGCCGGCGCGTTCATAATTTTTTTCATATCGACAAAAATCGGAAGAATGTCTATTTTGGATTCAATATTCGCTCCTAAATTCAGAAGCAGAGATTTTTTTATCCTGCTTGAGACGACGCGGACGCGATCAGCTTTTTTTACGCAATGTTTGCCGATCATTATTCTTATTTTATTCAGAAGAGACTCTTCCCAAAAATACCGGCTCAGAAAATCCGTGTGAATCTGAATTTGCAACGGCAGTTTGAATTCTCTCGCGAGAAGCCAGCCGGCGATGCCCGTCTCGAAAGGATCCTGAGCGGACACGACGGTTATTATTTTCGGAAGAAACTTGGCGAACTGCGACTTGGCTGCTTTGACGGCGTCAAAAGGATAGAGCCACCTACTCCACGATCTCGTCGGGTAAATCCAGACATTGTCGGCTATTTTCTCGATTTTAAATTTTTGAAATCTTTTCGTGAAAATAATTATATGCAGTTGGCGGAACAATTTGCCGTATTCAATCATTCTCTCTCTCGCCGCGCTCCCGCTTTTAAAAATATTTCTGTCGGTTCCGATCATCAAAACGGTTATGCCTTTCTCTCTTGGACCGTCTTTTTGCGAAAAATCGCTCATTGTTTTTTCTCCTTCTTCGTTCATGTTATTTTTAGAGAAAATGAAGATTTTTACCTATAGATGTCGCTGCCCATCATAAAAAGAAAAAGTAATACAGAAAGTAATACAGAAAGAATCATTGCAATAACAATCGCGAAAATTAACTTATTCCACATTTCCATATCGAAAAAATTCAAAACTCCGAAAGAGAAGGAAACTAGAGATAACGGGGGTATAAAAAAGAGACTAGGACTATGTAAAAAACTAAAATAAGGCGACAGATGAATATAAGGATCTGTATTAATTAGAAAAACAATAATTATAATGCTAGGAATTGCGACAATAAATATTGAATTTATTATTATTTTTTTTTTCATATTGTTTAAGTTTAAATTTTTTATAAAGCATTAAATATGCCTGTCATTTCCCCAACGACATTGTCCCAAGAGTATTTCGTAATTGCAAGGTTTCTGCCGTTCCATGCGATTTTTCGCGCAAGATTTTCGTCGTTAATCAGCGTTCTCATTTTATCCGCCAAATCTTGAGGATCGC
>JAGXAA010000062.1 GCA_018971765.1 Patescibacteria group bacterium | reverse complement strand
ATTTGGACAATTTGAGTTTTTCACAGATGAACTGGACTTTATCCTTCAGAAATTTGTATACTTGAGGAGTCATGTCAGAAGTCGAGGTTCTTCTCCTGAAGAGCCGCGACTCTTGAAATGATAGCATGGGAGAGTTTCGTAATTCAAAGAAATTAGAAATATCATAACTGCTTATTTTTATTATGGAGAAAGCGGAATCCAGTAAATTTCATAAAAAAATCATTTATATTTTAGGAAGCATTATTGGTTTGCTGATATTATATCTGTGGTTCGGCGGAATTTTTTACGGAGACATTTATTCCGACAATGCCATAAATTCCTTCAGGGCGATAGGGTGGTTTGACCGTTTGCTTGGGGGACAGAGCGCTCCCGTCGATTGGTTCGGTTATGTTCCAGGATGGGCGCTTCTTTCTTTTCACGACGCTCCGCCTTTGGTGTTTTTCATTCAGCATATTTTTTTCGTTTTTTTTGGCCCTTTTTTGTTCGCGGCGCGATTGCCTTTTATCCTCGCCGGTTTGGTCTCCGCGTTTCTGATATTTTATTTTCTGAAAAAAATATTCAATCCAAAAATCGCTATCTTAGCGGCGCTAATTTTTTCCATAAATTCATATGCCGTCTGGGCGGCGCTCGCCGGCTATCTTGAAGGGATAGAGCAGTTATTTATAGTTCTCACTTTCTTCTTCTTTTTTCTTTTTTTGCAAAGCAATTATAAAGCGAAATATCTTTATCTGTGGTCTGGATTTCTCGCTCTTTCTTTAATGTCAAAATACACTTCGCTGTTTCTGCTGGTTCCTCCGTTTGTCTTTGCGGTGTTGGAAGGCAAGCAAATCTTCAAGAAAGTAGGATATAAAAAAATTATCGCGGCCGGCATTATTTTTTTCGCAATTATCTCTCCTGTGATTATTTATAACTTGAATGTCTACAAAACAAGAGGTCATTTCGACGCGGCGCTTTCTTCAATGGTCGGCATGCATCCGAAAGATTTCATCATAATATCGGGAAGAAAAGCGGATTTTAATCTTTGGGGTAATTTTCATTCAACAATCTCAACGATTTTTGACAATAATTCCTATCCTTTCGCGTTGGTTATGATGTTCTCATTCGCGTGGCTTGTCATAAAAATAACGCGAAGAAAAAATACGAAATTTGATTTGTATTTGGCAGTCAATGTCGCTTCGTTTTTTCTACTCTTTTCTTTTTTCGGCGGCGGAACAAGATTCGTTTCGATAATCACGCCGCTCGCCTCCATCGCTTTAGGTTTGGCTTTGTATGATTGGTTTAACTTGGCAAAAGAAAATCGCTTTGGGAAAATCATCGTTCCGCTCTACGCTTCGCTCGCGATTGCGATACTGATTTTCGAAATGTTTTACGCTTTCAATACCAATGTCTTGCGCAAACCTGTCGGCTCGGGGAACGCGGCGCATTCTTCAAATAGAATCAAAAATTACGGATTTAATCAGCTTGAAAATTACATAAGAGAAAACATAATCACTCGATTGCCCCCCAAACAATCCCCGAGAAGCATCGCCGATTTGAATTTCAGCGATGAAGATTTTGCCGGCAGGAATGTTATTATCTTTGACGACAGGATAAATTGGTTCGCCCAGTATTGGTATTTTCAGAAATATCTCAATTATTATCGGTTGCCGGTGATTTCGACGAGTTATTTATCTGCCGACGGACCGGCTCTTAAAATTAAAGACTTGCTTGAAGCGAGCGGAAAAGATTTATATTACATATATCCCCTTAAGGAAGAAGTGATGGACGAAATGAGAAAAAAGGACAACAATATCGCGTCCATTGGTATGGGACTTGCCGACGAATTGAACGCTCTGAAAGTTCCTTACGATGTCGTCAAAAATCTCGACGGCGCGGAGATTTTTAAAATATATAAAGTGTCGCAAAATCACTTGGGAGCTCAACTCCCAAGTGATTGGTTTAGATAAATAAGGTAAAAATTATGGCTATTTTAAAGAAAATCGGGAAAGTTTTTATGTGGTTTTTTATCGTGATTTTCGCCGCTTTTGCGATTTTGGTTATCGTCAGGATGTTTCATTTCTATAATCTAAAAAAGACAGTCGCGGAGGTGGCGAAAATTCACGCGACCAAGCTGACGATGGACGATGTGATGGGGAAGAATCTGCCGCCGGACCCGGGCGCGGAGGCGGACAAGACTATAGCCGGAATTGACGCCAACAAAAACGGCATCCGCGACGATGTGGAGCTGGCAATTTTTAAAAAATATCCGAATTCGGCGAAAACTCGGGCGGCGCTGTTGCAGTACGCGCTGGCGTTGCAGATGGAGGTGGTGCAGCCGATTGTGAATAAAGAGACGGTGACGGAAGTAGTGAGGGAACAAAGTAGGGCTGATTCTTGCGTTAGTGATAGTCTTGTTCCAAGAAAAAATCCTGAGTCATCAAGGAGTTATATTGATGTTGAAAAAATTGACACATTCATCAATTTTGTTAAAGAAAGACAATTAAATACCGATCTTAGAAAACAAGCTCGAAAAGATTTTGTTGAAAAAATAGGAAGTTATGCTGAATCAGAAAATAAAGTATGTGATATTGATCTCTCGGTATTATCTAATTAAGATTTTATGAACTATTTTCCAATAAAATTTAAAATAATAGTTGCGATTATTTTATTTGTACTATTTCCATTTCTTGTTATTGCTCAAGTTGATAACAAAATTTGTTTAAATAAAGGTTACACTATTGAGACGATCAATGGTGTGTTTACTAATAAAGATGGAGCCATTTTAAACAGAGATAGTTTAAAGCGTTTTTTGCCAGACACCTACAACAATCAACCACTTACCGTCGACTTTCTCCTCAACCCCTCGCATCTTGCGGGGGTGGGCGACCTTTTGATGTCGGTTTATCAGAAAATTTTTGACAATGAGACGGTGCAGGATTACGACCTGATAGAAATGCTGAATTCCGCCAGCGAAAAAGTAAAAACTCAAAAACTTCTCCTCGTTGCCCACTCACAGGGCAATTTTTATGCCAACAGCTTTTACGATACCGTTGCCGGAAAACAAGGCGGCGTGCCGAAAGAATCAATCGGCGTCTATGGAATTGCCACTCCGTCCAGCCGCGTCGCCGGAGGAGGAAAGTGGCTTACTTCCGATACGGACAAAGTCATCGCCGGCGTGGTCGGGCGCGTTCCTTTTAAAAATATTATGCCGCCTAACACTCACATTGAATTGCAAAGCGGCGACGACGCGCTTGGGCACAATTTCAAAGATGTTTATCTTAAATACGGAAGCGCGAAAATCGTTTCGGACATTCAGGCGTCCCTTGATATGCTTTCGGAAAATGCTTCGCAAGGCGAAAACAAGCCTTGCATGTCTCCGCCGGAACTCACTCTCGTTCATAAGCTGGAAGGGGCGGTTCTTGCCGTCGCCGATCCCGCGGCAAGCGCCGGCAGTGATGCGGCAACGCTTGCGGGAACAACCGGAGTGAAAGCGGCTGTTTGGACGTATAATGCCGGCGCGGTGGCGGCAAAGACCGTCGCGCAAACCACTCTCGCGACCGTTTCTTCCATAACTTCCGCCGCTAAATCTTTAACGAGCAGAGCGGCTAGTTTGACGGGAAATGGCAATAACGGCGCCGCGATAATAAATGCCGTGCCGCCAAAATTGCCAACTCCGACAAAAATTACAGTCGCCGCCAATCAAACGAATGCCGTCGCTTCTTTCGCGAAAAACAATCAGCCAACCGATGGTCCGCCGTTGCCGCCTTCTTCAGCCGCCAACCCAACAATCGCCTCAAATATTTTAACCTCTAAAGAAAAAACATCTTTGCCGCCGGAAGCGCCATCCGCGCCGAAGACGGCGATTAAAGCAATGGAGGAGAAAAGTTCGCCGCTTAAACTTGTTTTTGTCGGCTTCCATATGTCTGGCGTGGGAACATCGCCGCGTCCGACGCCGGAAAAACTTGAAGCTGCCGAGACGGATAAAAAAAATACGGACGAAATTAAATCTGCCGTCGGAGAAGAATTGCTCGCGCCCGCGCTAACCGTTCCCCGATGCGCTGAATCTCTCGCGATTGACGGATGCCTTCTTGCGACGACGACCGCGCGGTTTGAATGGGCGCCGGTTTCCGGCGCGTCTTATTATTCATTAAATAAAAACGGCGTACCTGCGACAACTACGGAAACTTTTTCCAACATCATCGCTCTCGACTTTTCCGATTACAAATTTGAAGTGGCGGCGGTCGGCGCGAGCGGACAGAAAAACGCGACGAGCTCAAAGACGATTTCAGTCGCCACTATTCCGATTGCCATCAACGAAATCGCTTGGATGGGGACGGCCGCTTCCGCTTACGACGAATGGTTGGAATTGAAAAATAACACCGGACACGCAATCAGTTTGTCGCAGTGGGCGCTTGAATCGAAAGACGGAGCTCCGCGCATCGCTCTATCCGGCTCAATCGGGCCGCAAAAATATCTCGTTCTTGAGAGGAGGAAAAATACGATAACCGCAGCCGTCAATTCCGCCGTTTTAATTTATGGCAACGGCTCGCCGGAATGGGCGCTCGGGAACGGTGGGGAGGAACTCATTTTATCATATTCGGGGACGATATTTGACGGCACGCCCGCAATCGTTGGCGGCGCGTGGGCCGCGGGAAATAACACGAGCAGTTCAAGCAGAAAGACGATGGAACGATACGGTTCAAAAGAATCCGGCGATAATCCGAAAAATTGGACGACATGGGGAACGAATGCAGATTTTATAAAAAGCGGCAAAGATTCGGACGGCAATCAAATTCTCGGCACTCCCGGAGCGTGCAATTCGGCGAGCTACGTAAACATAAACGATGGTAAAAATATCACAGGCAATCTTACTTTGGTGGCGGATAATTGTTACTATGTTTCCGAAGGCGTTAGGGTTGCCGCATCAAGCACTCTCGCCATAAAGGCGGGCGCGCAAGTCAGTCTTAATAAAAACAATCTTTACATTGATGGAGTCCTTGACGCGCGGGGCGAAGAAAAGAATCCGATTGTCTTTGATTCTTTTTCCGGTTCGGCGACTTCCAATCGCGTAATAATTTTCGGAAATTCCGGAACGAGCTCGATAG
>JAGXAA010000061.1 GCA_018971765.1 Patescibacteria group bacterium | reverse complement strand
GCTTCGGTGAATATTTCTTTATACAAATTCTTTCTCTCAAGAGCCATTCTTCGCATCATAATGTTCATAGGAGTTTCTATAGCCATAGTTCCTATGTCAGCGCTCCCGTAAATATTCATAGTGCCGGTGTGGATATTTTGAATCCCCATTTTATCAATTATGTATTCTCTGAATTTTTCGGAAAAAGATTCCGCCGCGAATATTATCCTAGTATTATAGTCTTTCCATTTGACACCTTGACTTTCGGCTTCGTCAACAACATCTTTCATAAAGGGTGGGTAGCCGCAAAGGATTATCTGGTCAAATTTAGGCCCAATATTTTTAAGAGCTTCAAATATTTGTTTTTTGTTAACACCCGGAGTAATGATAGCTAGAGGATATCCGCGATCCGAGATCAATTTAAAGGCATGGTAAGTTATAATTCCTCCAACCCAGACTCCCATTCCGAAACACACCAAAACTAGAGTTGATCTATTTGGGTCAATGTGGCTGTTCTCAAGGAAAATCTGATGGTAGATGGACGATTGCCAATCCAAGATGTGATTGCGGGGAAAATAAAAAGGGGTGCCGGTTGAACCTGATGTGGAAGAAAAAACTAAAGATTTTTTCATATGTCCCTTCCATGTCAGATCCTCAAGCGGATATTGGCGCAGATAATTTTCCTTGCTTGTCGGCGGAACCGACTTGAAATCTTTAAAATTTCTTATCTTAGACGAATTGATTTTGTTTTTCCGCAAAAAATCCTTGTAAGCTGGCACCATTTCGGCCGCATTATAAAAAAGCTCAAGCGATACTTCTTCGGCTCTTTTCTGCCAGAAATAACTATTCTTATCTTTTATGCGCTTTATTGTCTTTTCCGCGGCTTTTTTATCTTCTTTGTTATTCATATTCATAAACTTTTCAGATTACCGTGTAATCTGAAAAAAATAATCCGCATTCTTTGAATAGCGCTTCGTCGTTGAATTAATAACTCATTATTATCATTGAAAATAAAAAAGGAAAAAGCTCTATGCAATACGCCATTGCCTAAATGACAGTCTTCTTTCCCCATATATCCAATCCCTTGATCATTTTTATCAATCAATATTAATTCATCCATTTGTAATCTGTAATTTACCGTTTAATTAAAAAAATACGCCATCTTTAAATGGCGTATTCTACTGACAAAATAATTTCGCGTCGCAAAGAAACGCAACCTCGCGGATTGAAAAATCCGCGCTTTTTCGCGCCTCTTCAACAAACTGTCGGAAAATAACTTCGTTTTTCATACCTCTTGCACCTTTCATACCCCAAACACTATCACACCTTTTCCAAAAATCAAAATTCCGAGTTATTGGTTTGGGTGGGTTATGGTTAAAAATAAAGACTAGTTGCAACTTTCGCAACTAGTCTTTTATCCATACTCACTTTACATCCTCTGTTTTATCAAGCATATCTATGACACCTTTAAAAGAATATGGCGGCATTTTGCCTTTGTGATTAAAGTAAGACTGAATCTTCTTTCGCCGATCATCCGTTAAAACAGGAAGAATATATTTCTCCATCATCGGATAGCAAGAGCATCTTATCGGGTCGGGATTGAAATAATCGCCAAAAAGAACCTTGGAATTATAACGGCACCCGCTTCCGCAAAGTTTCAGATATCTGCAATCAAGACACGGTTTTACATCTTCTAATCTCATCTTGTAAAAGGGACGATCTTTAACGCGCTGTGTTAAATCCACAAAAGATCCATCTTGAAATTTTTTTAGCAATGATTTTTCTTTCGGATTATCGAGAAGGCAATCTAAAACATTCCCAAATGAATCTATTATTATGCCTCTTGCGCCATTGCAGTTTGGCATACATGGATGTTCGTTTTGTCTTTTCGGCGGTATAGTTTTTATATCAAACATTTCATATTTATAAAAACCCCCGACACTTAACCGAATCGGCTCTCCAAGATCAAAATGTTTTTCTAAAAGCAACGCAACCGCTTTGGCTAGATCCTCAAACTCTGGAAATGGGTGTTTGTTGCGCACCACTTCTGAAACTATATATGGCATGCTTATTGTCCACTTATCGACTCCCGCTCCAAAGATTGAATCGTACATATCTCCAAACTCGCGTATATTATCATGATTTATTACCGTGTTGAGTCCGATGTGAACATTCTGTATACGATCTTTCGCCTTTTTCATTATGTTAAGAAGTTGCTTCGCGGTCGTTCCGTTTTTGGCATACCTCACATGAGAATCCATTCCGTCTAAACTGGAATGAATATGTAACTTCTCAAAACCAATTCCTGACAAAACAGAAAAATAGTTTTCCAGATAAACGCCATTAGTGCAAAGATAAAGAGTGGCGCCTTTGCAAGCATTGAGAATATTCTCAATGCCCGTTTTCAAAAGCGCTTCGCCTCCGGTTATCATAATCTGCTTAATTCCAAACGAGCGAATGTCTTTAATGATTTTTACTATCTCTTCAGAACTTAGCTCTTTCTTAACTCGCCCTTTCTCAACTCTTGATTTGTCGTAACAGTATACACAACGCATATTGCATACTTGAGTTACGATAAAAGTAACTTGATAAGCAAGCCGCGACCAATAATATTGGCCTGATCCTTTAGCTCTAGTGGCGATAATGTCCAAAAATGATGTTGGGCGTTTATCCGCATACTCCAATTGTTTTTTCATTTAAACCTCCTGATTTTAAATTTTAACGCGCCGGTGAAGTAAAATAAGTCCCCCTTTGGTAAATGTTTTACCTCGGGGGGACAAAATTAGACAAGAATCATTTTACTCTCTACGACAGATACGCATCGTCATGTTTTGAAGCGCGCAGAGATCTGTTTGCTTCTGTAGGAATTCCAAAATCATTATTCCTGAGCGATTTTGCATCAATGGCGTTTAGATTAAACTTAGAAGCGACCTTGTCTGGATTTGCAACAATTTCTTTCAGAATTGCCGGATTATTCATAGCGTAATCTGCCAAACTTGTAATTGACTTTTTCATTTTTTACCTCCTTTCTTTTGAAATCGGAATTATAGACTGACACAATATTGAGATTTTATCTTTGTCAATCAGAGCCATCCTTAAACCTCACTCGAAACCACACGCGCTTGCCTACCTTTAAAACATCTCCATCTTTAACAAACTGGTTGGTGTCAATTATCTTTTCTTGGTTCAGCGAAACAGACCCTTGCGCAAACAAACGCCTTACCTCACTTTTGGATTTTTTCAATCCAAAGTACTTATGAACTGAAATAAAAACATCCGCAGTGGATTCAACTTCAATCTCTTCAATATCAGATGGGATTATCCGCTCAGAAAAAGTTTTTTCAAACCATTCTTGTTCATCTTTTGCCGTTTCTTTGCCGTGATACCTCTCAACTATTTTAAAAGCGAGAAGTTTTTTTTGAGACATTGGGTTTGTTAGAACCAATTTCTCAATATTGGAAATATCTTCCATCGGAACTTCTGTGTAAATCTTGAAATATTCCACAATGAGATTGTCGGGAATGCTCATAACTCGACCAAATTTTTCACTTGGAGAATGAGCCAAACCGATGTAGTTTCCCAAACTCTTGCTCTGTTTTTCTTTCCCATCAATTCCATGTGTAATTTTTGTTGTTATTATCACTTGGGGGTTCTGCCCAAACCTTTCTTGATAGAAACGACCGAGCATTTCATTGAAAAGCTGATCTGATCCTATTATGGTGAGATCGGACTTAAGAATAACCGAATCATAACCCTGCAGAATAGGGTATATCAATTCATGTCCATAAATATCCATTTCGTTCTCTATTCTCTTTTGAAACATATCCCGAGAAATAAGGCGAGCGTGGGTAATCATTGACATTAATCGTAAAAAATCAGATGTGAGTAATTTGTCAAACCACTCTGAATTTTTGCGGATATCAAGAAGATTAGGGTCGTCAAACCGCAATACCATTTTAGCCTGCTCAATAAATTCTAAAGTATTCTTCTCTATTTCTTCTCTTGGTATTATCGGTCTAGTTTTATTTTTCCCTGTCGGATCGCCGATTTGGGTCGTAAAGTCCCCTATCAGAAATACAACCTTATGACCCAAATCTTGGAATTTTCTCATCACCCAAAGATTGACAGCGTGACCAATGTGGAGCGTGGGGGCGGTAACATCCACTCCGTACTTGATACAAAGCTGCCTCCCTGAATTCAACAGTTTTTTTAGCTCTTCCAAGGAAAAAAACTCTTCAGTTGTCCTTGAAATATCCTCAATTATTTTTACCTTGTTCATAACAAGATCTCCTTTAGTCAAAATAATGGTTTATAATGATGCAGAACATATGCCCCTAGTCTCAATCTTTTTTGAGTTTTCAAAGGACACACTTCTACTTAAGATACTACCCGTATTATTTTATTTGTCAATTTTTTTGATTTTTTAAAAATAATTCGCGGATACGCGCGATATCCATAATCTTTTTGCGCGGTTTTAATAAAAACTTTAAAAAATACGCCATCTTTAAATGGCGTATTTTACTGACAAAATAATTTCGCGTCGCAAAGAAACGCAACCTCGCGGATTGAAAAATCCGCGCTTTTTCGCGTCTCAATAAGCTGTTGCAACTGTTGCAAAATTACTTCTCGTTTCATATTTGAATGTTATCACATCCTTTTCCAAAAAGCAAGGTTTGGAGGTTTATGTTGCTTGTATCCGCATATAAATGTATATTTTAGATATGGAATTGCCGAAAATAAGAATAAAATACAACAAATTTTTAGACCCTATTTTCAAGACATACATAAAATCCAACCCAAAATGGAAAGACTGGGTGGAACCGACAGAAGCCGAGGTTAAAGATAGAGTGAAAAAATATAAAAAAGAGTGGGTTAAATATGAGAAGAAAATTCTTGAAGGTATTTGCGAACTGTTAGATTTGAATTTCAGTCAAAACATAATTGATGTGCACATAGTCAGCGGCAACGATCGCCAATTCAGCAACCCCGTCGTGATAAAGAGTGGGTTTAAACTTGATGAGTTTATTGAATCCTTGATTCATGAATTAATCCATAGGCTTTTCTCTGATAATGTTCAAAATGTTATTGCTGGTAAAATTTTCCTTGAAATGTTTCCTGATGAAAATGAATTAACAAGAAATCATATTATAACTCATGCCGTACTTAAATTTATTTATTTAGATTTTTTAAAAGATAAAGAAAAACTTG
>JAGXAA010000108.1 GCA_018971765.1 Patescibacteria group bacterium | reverse complement strand
TTTTTGGACAATAGGGATATGTGTGAAAGTGCACAATGCCGTTCTTCTTTAAATAGATTTCAAAATGTTTGGCAAATTCGCTTCCATTGTCCGTCTGAACGTGGGTTAGAGACATAGGAGCGACAGATTGAAATTTTTTCATAAAATCAGTAGCTGAATCTGATGAATGATTTTTGTACGCATAGGCAAAAGCAAACTTGCTTTCTCTGTCGATAGCTGTGACTATGTATCGCTTGATGCCATTAGTGAAGCGAATTATTGAATCAGCTTTGACTAAACTTCCTTCGTGATTCTTTGAGCGTAATTTCTTGCGTTTAAACTTCGCTTTCTCCCTAAAACTGTCGGTATTTGCATAGTATGATACTTTGATATTTTTAGTTAAGACACCTTGTTTTTTTAGATCATTCAATATTCTTCCAACCGTTGAAGCGGAATGGTCAGCGATATTGTCTGCTTTCATTAATACAGACAGCTTGTCTTTTGAAAGATGGGGGTCAAACAATCGTTCTTTTAGAATAAAGTTCTTGACTTCATCTTTTATCAACCTTTTTCTTTTTTGTTTAGGAGCGGTACTTTGTTTGTTTAATCCCTCAAGCTTCCCTTGTGTTTCTCTTAATTTCTTTTGCCAACGAAAGAGTGTCCGGCGAGAAGTGCCGAATGCTTCTTTTGTCGCCAAAAGCCCATACTTTTCCCAAAATGCTAATATCCTACATCTTTTCTTTGTTTGTTCGGTAATCATATACCGAAAGCGTATCACACGCTCCCAAGTAGAAATGAAACCATTTGTACCCCTAAATTTGTTGAAAATTCTCATGGCATTCTCAATTAAGAGAGTGCCATATGTATCTGAACTTGTGTACCTCCGCCCGCTCCCTCCGAATGAGGCCGAATATTTTGTTCGCGGGTGGAATCAAGTAAGAGACTTCTTCAAATGATCTGCTATAATACGCGAAGCGGATTTCCCCTCGGCTTGCCGAGGGAACCTTGTAGGAAGGTTTGGAAACCTTCGGTTTCCAAGTTAAACTAG
>JAGXAA010000060.1 GCA_018971765.1 Patescibacteria group bacterium | reverse complement strand
TTCATCTCCACCATCGGCATCAACGAACACCAGATGAAAAACTATATCAACAATCAGAGCTACCAACAGAAAGATTTACCGCAATTGTTTTAGTCCGCCTAACGGCGGACAAGACAGAAACCACCAGCTTTAGCTGGTGGTTCTCATTTCGAAAAAAATGGCTAAAAACAAGGTTTTTGTCATAAATTGCTTGACAAAAGTATTTTGATATGTATAATATTTGCATAATTCTGAAAACGGACGATCTTTGAAAATTGAATAGATATAACATCTGAATTTTATAAACCTCTTTAAAGGTAAGCAAAATTCAGTGTTGGAAAATTTTATTTCTGAAATTCCTGAAAATTTTTAAAAGGAGAGGAAAGATGTATATAAAAGTTATAAAAGGCATGTCTTTGCATCAATTGATGCACATAGACGCCATTGTCAGTAACGGCGGGGAAAAGTTTGAACTGAAAGACGAGGGGGGTTATTTGCTGGTGGCAAATGATGGTCACCCTGCCGTCAAAAAATTTCCCAGGGAGTGGACAAAAGTTCACGATCTGGAAAAATATGCGGGATATGTTCGCATAAACTGCAGGGAGAGGTTCTATAATTACCTGAGGAACCTTACTACCGTGTAGGTTTACCCATCACCAACAGAGTGCTAGGGGTTTTAAAGGGAGAAGGTTTTAAAACTTCTCCCTGTTGTTCTGCCTAATGATGGCACTGATGAGCTTCGCTAATAACAGCGGAACGAAAACAGAAACCCATTCCAACACTGAATTTTGCTTACCCCGCATCAATTTTCGGATAAAAACCGAAATGACGCGAAGAAGGTTTGTCCCGCATTGATTTAACAAATTGGCGTGGGGCTTATTCAAAGGGTGGGTAAAATTCAGTGTTGGAAAGTTAAATTTATTTTGTTTCTTATGAGGTTTTTAAAAAAGGAGGATAGAAAATGAAGTTTAAAAAAATTGTTAGCGGAGTTTTTGGTAGTGGTGATCTCAGTGATCACTACGACTATTATCAGACAAAGGAAGAGCTAGTTAATCGTGGCTTTTCCTTAGAAATAAGGGAGGGGTATGAGTTTGCAAAGTATACAAATTGTAACCACCAGTCTGATGCGACCTATGTTAGGGTCGCAAAGTAGTAAACGGGAAGTTTGTATTTGTTTAATACAAACTTCCCGCTGTTCCGCCGATGCGTATCGGCGCTGATGATCTCGAAAGAGTGAAAACAGAATTGTTCTTTAAAATTGAAAACCAAATATTGTATTCCAACACTGAATTTTGCTTGCCGATGAGGGTGGGTAAAATTCAGTGTTGGAAAGTTAAACTAAATTTCTGAAATTTAGGAAAAAAGAGTGAAAGGAATGATTATTATTGAGAAATCCCTTTTAATGATTCTTGAATTATTAAAAGGGACGGTCTAGAGTCTCAAAATTTAACTAGAAAGGGGTGAAAGATGATAACAGTTAAATTCAAGCAAACAACAGAAATAGAGTGGAAAAAATGTAGTAAAGGAAGGTTGAAAGAAGAAAACATTGAGATCGAGGCATACATGAATGCCGTGCGTTATGACGGTCTTTATTTTTGTGCTAGATCAGTGTGGGATTATAGTTGGGCGGAGTCTGTTAATTATCGTCCTCCTTTCAAGGAGTTACAGGATCCATTTAGAACTTTGGCTATATCTTCATGGAAAGGAGAAATTATCTCCGATGGGATATGGGTTAAAGACAAAGATCTCATGATTCCTAAGGAGTCTGAGTTTCATAATGGGTGCGGGGATTCCTCATTACTTGGGACTTATGAAGATCCCTATGCAGTATTCTGTACTAAGTTTGTACAGAAAAAAGCTAGGTTGATTGGATCAAAAGAAAAAGAAGGAGGGAAGATATATGAGAATGAGGAGTGGGAAATAATATACAAAACCCCATTTGGAGTTTTTAGCAGAGGAGAAAAGATCATAACATCAAACGATGAGATGGCTCCAGGAGCTTATCATCTTGATTATGGTAAGCGAATGAGATGGAGGAAACTAATTCTTGACTCTGATGTTAGAATCCCTTGCCAATTTTGCTTTTCACCAAAGGGTGAAAAGATGGAGTTTCATGCTGTTTGGACGGAAGTTATTGAGGGTCATGGACATGGAGCTCGCGACTCAATGTTTCCCAGATCTGAAGTTGTTGAGTTTAAAATTTGCCCTGATTGTGTGAAAAAAGGGCTGGAAGGAAATCTCAGCACTGTTGGGATTTGGCACTATGAAAAAATAAAGTTAATAAAAACAAGATAATCAAGGTAAAAATTTTTCGGGAAGTTTTTTTGAAAAACCTACAATAGGGAAGGGAGAGGATGTGCGGAATAAAATGCGCAGTCCTCTCCCTTTTTTTGTATATTTTTTATCATAAAAAATCCACAACCCACCACCTAAGACCCACAACCTTTTGCAAGAATATGGATTTCGAGATAATTTTTTGTTAATGTAAAAGTGGCATAATATTCAAGCCAAAGTAGCTCAGTTGGCAGAGCACCGCTTTCGTAAAGCGGGGGTCGTGAGTTCGATCCTCACCTTTGGCTCAATCAACTTGGGAGTTGAACTCCCAAGCAGTTAGTTTGCTCTGACATCTTAAAATCTATATACTTAAAGAGTTGGAAGTGTAATCTTTTTAATTTTTAAAAACATGTTTGAGTACCTATATCTCGTAAAATTTCTCATTATCCAAAGCGCGGGCATTATTGTCGCCGTCATAGTCGGAGGATTCTTTGTATTTTGGGCGCTTTACAGACTGAATTTGCCCAAGACCATTCTTTCCATTTTCCTGATGCTTTTAGGCGTTTACCTTTTTTTATTCGCTCCGAAAGTTTTGTCAACGCGGCTCGAATACCCTTTTTCTTTAAAGACATTCGGCCCGGCGAACGGTCCGGCAATTCCTTTGAAAAACATACTGGCATTTTTCAAAAATGTCGGCAGGATGGAAAAAGTCGCCGATATCGCGCGAGACCCGAATGACATTCCCGCTCCGATCGTCCGCAAAGAGCCGACGAAAGTGAAGATTGAAATTACCGCCAAGGAAGTTGTTTCTGAAATGTCGCCCGGGGTGGTTATGCCTTATTGGACATTTGACGGCAAAATTCCCGGACCGTTTCTTAGGGTAAAGGAAGGCGACACGGTTGAACTCACGCTTAATAATGATCCTTCCAGCGTCAATCCTCACAGTATTGATCTTCACGCCGTCAACGGACCGGGTGGCGGCGCGATCGTTACCGGCGTATTGCCGGGCGAGTCGAAGACTCTGACTTTCAAAGCGCTTAATCCCGGTCTCTATGTGTATCATTGCGCCCACCCCGATCCGGCCGTTCATATGGCGCACGGTATGTACGGACTTATTTTAGTGGAGCCGAAGGAAGGATTGCCGAAAGTCGATAAAGAATTTTACGTGATGCAGGGAGAATTTTATACGGCGGACGACATGGGGGATCAAGGATTGCAAGTTTTTGACGCCAAGAAAATGCTTGAAGGACATCCAGAATACGTAGTTTTCAATGGCAGGACCAAAGGCGCCGCGGGCAATATGAATGCGAAAGTCGGCGACAAAATAAGGATCTATTTCGGCAACGGCGGAGTCAATCTCGTTTCTTCTTTCCATCTCATCGGAGAGATTTTTGACAAAGTTTATCCGGATGCTTCCATCAGTTCCGAACCTCATAAGAACGTGCAGACAACGATTGTCCCCGCCGGCGGAGCGACGGTGGCCGAAGTTGAATTTGAAGTGCCCGGCAATTACATCTTAGTTGACCACGCTTTGGCGAGGATGGATCGCGGCGCTTGGGGCACTATCAAAGTTGACGGTCCAGAAAACAAAGAAATTTTTGACGGTGTTATTGATACTTCAGGAAATTCGGGACATTAAACTAAATTTATAATTCTAAGATTCATTCCAATGAGTTCTTTCGGTTGTTCAAAAGAGCTACTGAAAAATATGTTTGAAAATTTTAAATTTGACATAGAGCGTTAATATGGAGTATGTTTAAGTTAGACAATGAAATAACCACTTCAGATTTAAATGAGATATTTGTTCTTTTTAAATTAAAAATAAAGAAAAAAGGGGGTGAGTTTATTTAATGGATAAAAAAGATGTCGAAAAAAGTCTTGAAGCCCGCGGTTTCAAGAAAGATGGGACAGTCTACAAAAACTACTCAATGGAAACAGGAAAATATGAAGCAACAATCAACGAAGATTGCTCCATATTTTTGAAATATTATTTTCAAAAAACAGGATACAAAGGAGACCGGATGTTCACAAATGTTCAAGAGTTTGAACGTTTGTGGGATTAACAAAAAAGCTCGTCAAGGATAAAAACCTTGCGAGCTTTTTATTTCACTCATTGTTCAACATTCAATGTCCAAAAGACCGAGATTGGATGTCAGTTTGGTTTTTATTTTTTGCTGACAAATCTGATATACTAAAAAATATGAAGGATAAAATGGCAAAAATAAAGGAGCTGGAGGCGCTGATGCAGTCGGCGGATTTTTGGCAGGATAAAGTGAAAGCGCAGGCGGCAATAAAGGAGCTTAACGGACTTAAACAAGAAGTCGCGGGAGTGGGGAAATACGACAAAGGCGATGCGATTATGACTATACTCTCCGGCGCGGGCGGAGATGACGCGGAAGATTTTTCAAGAATTTTAATTGAAATGTATCGTAAATATTTTGACGCTAAAGGATGGTCTTATTTCGTAATTCATCAAAACGAAAATGACCACGGCGGTTATCGCAACATTACGATTGAGATTAAAGGGGATGGCGCTTACGGCGCTCTTAAAAACGAGTCCGGCGTGCATCGCTTGGTGAGGATTTCTCCTTTCAACGCTAAACAACTTCGCCACACTTCTTTTTCTTTGGTGGAAGTGATTCCGAAGCTTGAGAAAACTGGCGAAGTTGTAATTCCCGAGAGCGAATTGAGAATTGAAACTTCAAAATCCAGCGGGCCGGGCGGGCAGAATGTGAACAAAAGAGAGACCGCCGTGAGGGTGGTGCATTTGCCGACCAATCTGTCGGTTCACGCTAGCGGAGAAAGGTCGCAGGCGCAAAATAAAGAGAAAGCGCTGGAAATCTTGAAAGGCAAGATTTATAAATTGCGCGAAGAAGAGAGAAAGAAGAAAGAGCAAGGACTTTATGTGAGCAAGACAATGGAAATAGAGTGGGGCAATCAGATAAGGTCGTATGTCTTTCATCCCTACAAAATGATAAAGGATCACAGGACGGATGTTGAGGTTCGCGATATCGATAAAGTCTTGGACGGAGACTTGGGCGAATTTAT
>JAGXAA010000107.1 GCA_018971765.1 Patescibacteria group bacterium | reverse complement strand
CATAAATCCAATTTACTAAACGCTCTTTACTTCCCAAGTATTGCGTTTTTGGTAACTTATGAACTTTTATTTTATCTCCAAAAAGATTTGTTTGTTTGGTTAATAACATATTTATTTTTTCAATAAACCATCGACCGATACTTCAAGGGCTTTCGCAATCCTCTGGATTGTCTCAATGGTAGGGTTAGGGCTTTCATCTAACTCTATCTTAACGACTGTGTTGAGTGATAAATCGGCAAGTTTAGACAGCTTATCTTGCGAAAGCTCTTTTTCCTGCCGAAATTTCTTGATGTTCTTGCCTATTGTGGACATAGTAGATTATAATGTATGGAAAGTGATATAATACTTATATGACTTGCAAATCAATTATAACAACTTTCCATTCTTTTCTCAATGCCCGAATTTCGCCAAAAGAAATCAGCGGAGCAAGCGGAGGATTCCTCCCCAAACCCCTCCTCCTCCGCTTGCGACATCCGAATTCAAAAAAGAATCAGCCGAGGTTTTGCCAAATCCTTTCCCCAAAAAATAATTTTGGCAAAACCGAGTCCGCATTTCGTCCCGCCACACTGCCCGAATACTTGGAGGGCAGAACCCCGAAAGAAAAACACCCTTTCCTTTTTCAAAAGAAATTTCACCCCCGCCAAATCAGAAATGCAAGGAGTGTTTTTTTCGGGGTTGCCGAGGCTCTGCGAGGCGGTGGCGGGGCGATTCATTCCTCGTCAGGATTGGTTTCAAAAAAGGTTCGAATTTTGTACAATGAATACCGCAATTTTTCGAAAAGGGTTTCAGAACCAAAAATATGGTCGGCGCGAAGCGCCGTCTGTTCTGCATTCCCCCCACAAAATCCTGATTCTGCAAGGATTCGCCACGCTCCGCGTGGCTCAAAAAGTACGGTTCGATCCTTAATTTGAAAGTTCGAACCGACTTTTTTGAATTCCCGAAAAATCTTTTCGGGAATTCCCTCGTTTGCCAATTCCATATTGTTTATACTGGATTTTATGAATCTATCAGCAAGTTCGAACCGATTATGAGATTTTTT
>JAGXAA010000059.1 GCA_018971765.1 Patescibacteria group bacterium | reverse complement strand
TCCCTTTTAAAAGATTAATAGCTAAATAATTACTTGTCATAGCTATATTTTTATATGCCCATGATATTCTGCAGACTGACCCGACCTTACATACCTCCCCTCCGTTTGGCTGAAGAACGGTGACTAACGGCTGGGCGGAACTCGACGAACTTAAAAAAGTATTTGACAGGCTCGGACCTCCAGTATAAGTCGGGGAATTGACCTGCGCTTGCTGAGAATCGCCCCATATTCCAGACCAGTCCCAAAACCCGGCGCTGGCGGAATGGACTGAACCGAACATAAGCGCGGAAACCGCGAAAATTGAAACCGAAAGAATGCTCAGATATTTTTTATATTTCATTGATTTAAATTTGATGCTAAATTAGCAATGATTAAAATTATAGCAGATAGAGAGATAGAGAGATAGAGAGATAGAGAGATAGAGAGATAGAGAGATAGAGAGATAGAGAGATACTGGGGATAACTCGGGGAAGGTTATAGGGACTAGTGAATAGTTTTTAGGCAAAAGAAATTTAGTCTTAATTTCTAATTATTAATTTCTAATTGGCCTAATAAAATCACAATGAACAATGAAACAAAACAAAATTAAACTTCAAGTGCATCATTTATTCATTAGGCATTGAAATTTAATTAGAAATTAGGAACTGATGCCGTCTTGTTTGTCTAAAACCTTTTGCGCCCCAATTACATCTTTTCCGGCGCTTGAATTCCCAGAAGATTGAGCCCGTTTTTTATTGTCGCGGCGAAAGCGGCCGCGAGCGCGATTTTGTAAGGAGAAGTTTCGTCTTCCCTATCGACGATTTTATGCTTAGTGTAAAAATTGTTAAATGAGCTAGCGAGCTCAATGAGATATGATGCGATGTAATGGGGAGAATATTCTTTCCCCGCCCGCTCCACGATTTCGGGAAAACGATAAAGCAATCTTTCCAATTCCGATGTTTCAGTCGCGATTTTTTCAATGGACGGCTTTATTCCCTCCTCTTCGGCTTTCGCCAAAACAGACTTGGCTCTGACGCAAGAATATTGAAGATACGGCCCTGAATCTCCTTCAAACGATATTGATTTTTCGAAATCGTAAACAATGTCTCCGCCGACAGCCTGCCTTAGAATTGAATATTTTATCGCGCCGATCGAAACTTTTTCAATAATTTCTTTTTTCAGCGCTTTGTCATAATCCCTGCCTTTGATTTTCTCCTCCACCAGCTTTTCAACATCAGAGATAAGCTCTTCAGCCGTCAAAATATTCCCTTTTCTTGAGGACATCTTGCCAGTCGGGAGTTTTAAAAGTCCGTGCGAAACATGCTTTATTTTTCCGGCAAGTTTCGGATCAATTCGGCGGAAAGCTTCAAGTCCGACGGCAAACACGCCGTCCTGCTCGTTCGCGGTTATCACGATTGAAATGTCCGCCGGATAAGTTTCGGCTTTCGTTATGTGCAATCCGAGTTCTTTCGTTTCGTAAGTGGGAAGGCCTTGAGAGGTGATGTAGACTCGAGTGTGCAAAGCGGGGTCGTATTTCTCACCCTTGAACACAACCGCTCCGTCGCTTTCTTCAAAAATTCCTTTCTTGAGAAATTCTCTGACTATTTCAAGTCCTGGCTTCGCCATCCCGCTCTCAAAAAAATAATAATCAAAATGCGTTCCGAGCTTTTTATAAATTTCTTCAAATTTATCAAGGGATATTTTACGCCCCGAATCGTACAGCGAATTTATCCGCGCGTCGCTTCGATCGTAAATTTTTTTGTTCAGCTCGTCAATTTCCTTTTTAGCTTTCAAATCATCTTCATACGCCGACGATCCTTTCGCGTAAGCATTGCCCCACTCTTCCGCGTTTTTCGGCTCGCCGCTTTTCATCGCTCCGTAAATGGCCTTCGCCGTATGAAGTCCCACATCGCCCTGATAACAGGCTCTTTTGACTTCCGCGCCGTGAAATTCGACTATTCTTGAAATCGATTCTCCGATGACATTGCTCATCAAATGCCCGATGTGAAATTCTTTGAAAGGATTGGGGTCGGTGTATTCGACCATTATTTTCTTCCCATTGAGCGATTTGTTCCTTCCGAAATTTTCCCCCTCTTTAACCGCCTCGCCCACGCTTTCTGCGAAAAATTCTTTTGACAGGAAAAAATTGATAAATCCCGAGCCGGCAACTTCCGCTTTTTCAAGCTCTTTTATTTTTTGCGCTCTTATCTCGCCGACAATTTTTTCCGCCAAATCCCTCGGCCTCGCCTTCAATTCTCTGGCGCAAACCAAGGCAACATTGGACGAATAATCCCCGAATCTCAAATCCGCCGGATGTTCCAAATGAATATCATTCGCCGCAATGCACAGCGACTTCAGCGCCTCTCTTATAGAATTTTTCAGTTTTTCTCGAATCACATAAACATCTTATCATCCAGAGGACGATGAATCCATTTTTTAATTATCGGCAACCCTCATTATTTTCTCGTGGATTTCTTCAATGGACGGAAAAACAAATTTTTTACATTTTTAATTTTGAGATTTAAAATAATTGCTTATAATGTTGGGAATGGCATTATCAGATAAAAAAATATTGGAGCACAAAGACTTGGGCAACATAATCATCGATCCTTTTAAGATGAGTCATCTTGCCACTTCAAGCTATGATGTCCGCTTGGGCGAATGGTATTTCCGCGAACAAAAGCCTGATGATCATATTCACATCTATAACATTTGGCATAAGCCCCACACGGATCGAGTCTGGGGAATGGAGGCTAAAAAAGCCCGATTAGCTAAAGATTCTTTTCCAAATTACGAATCAGTCGGAATAAAACCGGATGACAAAATAATTTTACTTGAACCGGGCGAAACGATTCTCGCTCACACGGAGGAGTTTATCGGCGGACGCAACACGATCACCACGATGATGAAAGCCCGCTCTTCGGTGGGAAGAAATTTCATCGAAATCTGCAAATGCGCCGGCTGGGGCGATGTCGGTTATGTCAACAGATGGACGATGGAGATAACGAACAATTCCAGATTCTACACTATCCCTCTCATAGTCGGAATGAGAGTTGCTCAAATAATTTTCTTTGAAACCGGTGAAATACTCGACAAAGATTATACCCACGCCGGCAAATATCAGACCAATCAGGACTTTGAGCAATTAAAGGCCTCATGGCGCCCGTCAATGATGTTGCCGAGACTTTACAAAGACAGGGAATAAGATTTGCGCGTTTGGCAAAATTCTCCGTTGCATGCTCCGTCCATTATCGCCTTAATACGATGGAACTTCAAACAGCCGAAACGGCGATGAGGCAAAAATTGCCCTACAATCAAGACCGTCCTCTTGTTTTTTAGATTAAAAAAAAGATAGCCCCCACACAAAAAATGTGGGGGCATGACTTGTGTTAATCAAGTGGCAAGTATTGTATCGGATGTGCAGTAATCAATTGCCTCAATCAGATTTTCAAAAATCTTACGCTGTTCTTCGGAAAGACTTTTTATCAATTCCTCTTTGAGATTAGCCACCTTAGTTTCCGCGCAATCATCGCAAATAATTAGACTTTTTCCCTTAGTTCCAGTTCGCCACATAATTTTCTTGCATGAAAAACATTTGACTCGTAAATGTTCCGGAATACGCATAGCCATATTTCACCTCCTCTCATTGGCCACGAAAATTTAAAAACTTAAAGAACTTACTTGAAATTTCTTCTCTTAAAAATTCTCCCTTTCTCAACCTAAGACCTACCACCCACAACTTAATTCTCCTACCCCGCCACATCAACCCCCATAGATCTTGCCGAGCCGGCAAGAATTTTCACTGCCGCCTCGACATCGTTGGCGTTCAAGTCGGACATTTTTTTCTCGGCGATTTCTTTCAATTGCGCTTTCGTGATAGCGCCGGCTTTCTTCACGGCATTTTTGCCCGAGCCTTTTTCTACGCCTATGGCTTTAAGGATCAAATTAGTTGCCGGCGGTCTTTTAAGAATGAAATCGTAAGTCCTGTCTTCGTAGACAGTGATGGATACCGGCACGACTTCCCCCATTCTGTCTTTCGTTGCGGCGTTGAATTTACTGACAAAGTCGCCTATATTCACGCCGGCTTGTCCTAAGGCCGGACCAATGGGAGGCGCGGCGTTGGCTTTCCCGCCCTCAATCTGAAGTTTCAATTTTTTTGTTATCTTTTTTGCCATAATTTTGATTAGGTTTTAGGTGGTAGGTGGTAGGTTTTTAGGAAAGAAGGAAAAATCGAATATTATTTTTTTCCTACAATATGCCATCTGCAAACTACAACCTTCTTCGAATTATATTCATATTTTCTTGATTTGCAAGAAGTCCAGCTCCACTGGCGTCTCTCTGCCGAACATCGACACAAGCACCTTAACCTTTCCCCTTTCTTCGTCAACCTCGCTCACCTTGCCTTCAAGGTCCTTGAACGGACCGTCGACTATCATCACGGACTCGTCAACCGATAAGTCAATCTTATGCTTCACCGTGTCCGAACCCATTCGGCTGAAAATTTCCTCAACCTCTTTTTTGTCCAGAGGCACGGGATAGACGCCGGAGCCGACAAAGCCCGTTACTCTCGGCGTGTTCCTTACGACATACCACGAATTATCGTCTACTACCATATCAACCAGAATATATCCGGGGTATATTTTTTCCTCTTCCTCCGCTCTTCTGCCTCCTTTTATTTTGATTTTTTTCTCCGTCGGAACGATGACGCTGAATATCTTGTCGCCAATGGCAAGAGAGTCGATCCTTTGCCTTAGATTTCTCGCAACCGCGTTTTCGTAGCCGGCGTAAGTATGAATAGCGTACCAATTTCTTCCTTCGCTTGTTTGTTTTGCCATAAATTAGGTTGTAGGTTGTAGGTTGTAGGTTGTAGGTTCTGAATCTTTATCTGTTCCAAAACCTAACGCCTAAAACCTATAACCAAAAATTTAAATAATACGCTTGAGAGCCAGAGAGAATAGGAAATCAAAAAACCCCAAAAACAAAGAAACCCCGATTGAAACGGCGATAACGATTACGGTAAACGCAATTGCTTGCTTTCTGGTCGGCCAGTTCACATGTTTTAATTCCACCTTTGTTTCTTTTATATAATCCGCAATTTTCATATTTCTCTGCGATTAAATCTCCCTTATTAAAAACCGCCCCTTTGGGCTTCCGTTAGAATAGCTCATTTGCCAGGAAAAAGTCAAATAAGGGGGCGGGTTTTAGATTAGACCTGTTGCCATATAGACTTTTTTGATACAATATCGGCATGAACATCCAAAAACTCTCTCGCGACCCCAGAGCGATGAAAGCCTTGACGGGGTTAAGCTATCAGGAATTCGCTAATTTGATTCCATCCTTTGAAAAAGC
>JAGXAA010000004.1 GCA_018971765.1 Patescibacteria group bacterium | reverse complement strand
TGTTAAAACAATGATAACAAATGATCTAAATTATTTCACACTGCTTTCTTTCCTCTGAAAAACCATTTGGCAATAGCGGATAGGACCAATCCGCACAAAGATAAGACGAGCAGAGATTGTCTGAGCGCGTAGAGAGGTGGGTATGGGGTAGTGACGCTGAAGAAATGAACCGCCAATGGGATTTTCAAAACTAAAAACAGGAGAATTATTTCAATCGCTCCTAGGATGACGAGGTGAAGTCTCTTTTTCGTTGCAATCATTCCGCGATATACGCCGGGCGCCAAAGAGAAAAACACGAAACCGCAAACAATGAAGGCAAGAGCGACCAAGGTATTGGATTGCGAGTTTTTCAAATATTCCGGACTTAATGCGAAGACAACAGATGCGGCTATCGCCGACACAACTCCGCACCAGACGGCAAACGGAATTACTCGCGACAAGAACGATTCGGAATTTGCGGGAGGAATCTTTCCGGACGGGCGAATCGCCCAGTAAGTAATGAGGATTCCGGGCAGTCCGACAGTGAAATAATTGATAAGGGTTATGTTAAGGGGCATTATAGGGAACGAATATCCGAAGATACTGATGATGATAAAGAACAAAAGACCGATGATGCTTTGATTGATAAATATTCCGGCAAAAATTTCAATATTTTTGATAAAATTATCGGCAAGCTCCACTCCGCCCGGCAGATCGGAAAAACTGTTATTCATAAGTACGACCGATGCCAGTCTTCTTGTCGCTTGAGCTCCGTCAAACATCGCGATGCCGAGATCGGCTTTCTTTATCGCGAAAGCGTCGTTTGCTCCATCACCGACCATCGCGGTAAAACCATCCTTTTTGAAAGCTTCTATGATTTTCACTTTCTGCTCCGGCAGTATGCGCGCAAAGATGGTGTATTTGCTGACATTATTCTTGAAATATGAATCTTCCCATCTCTCCATCTCACGACCGGTGATAACTGATTCGGTGTGATTAACGCCCGCAAGGACGGCGATAGATTGGACAGTGTCAGGATTGTCTCCCGAGATTATTCTTATCCTCACGCCGCGATCTTGAAAGAATTTAATCGCCTTCTGAACGCCTTGACGAAAACCGCTCTGGAATAAGAACACGGCGACAATGGAAAGATTGGCTTCTGATATTTTTATTGGCAGAACATCCGCCTTAGAACGCGCGACGCACAAAAGCCGTTTCCCTTTGCGAGAGTTCGCGTCTATGAGTCGTCTCAACCAATCTCTTTGAGCGACACTTGAAACATAAGGAAGGAAGACATCCGGCGCGCCAACAAAAATTATCTCGCTTCCCTGATTGCTATTCATTCTTATCGCGCCATATTGGCGCCAAGATGAAAATGGCAATGATTCGAGGATTTCCCTTTTCTTTTCTTCGTATCCTATATGTCTTTTTATAGCGGCAATTATCTGCGACGAATCTTCCGATTCTGTAATGTATGCGGAAGTCAACGCGCTTGCTTCTTCTTTGGAAACGCCCTCGGGAATCATCATTTCTTCGACGATAAGAACATTGTCCGTCAATGTGCCGGTCTTATCCATACACAAATTTTTGATTCGCCCGAGCTTTTCGGTAGCGTTTATTTCTTGAAAAAGGACGTGCTTCTTGGAATAACTTGAGGCGCCTAAGGCGAATAATAAGGTAGTAATAACCACAAGCCCTTGAGGCACAATCGCGCTCGCTAACGCCCCTATATTCAGAACTATTTTAATGTTCGAATCGTGGATAATGTATCCCCGGATAACCGTAAAGACTATAACGAGAGCGAGAATATAACCGCTATACTTAATGACAGTATTAGTCGCGCTCTGGATGGGACTTGGATTGGCGGAGTATTTTTTCACCCCTTCGGTCATTTTGGAAATTCGGCTTTCGTGGAAAATATTTTGCGCTTCCATAATTCCAGACCCCGCCGTAATGATGTCCCCCGCATTTATTTTCTCCCCGTCTCTTCTCGGAAAGGAATCTGATTCTCCTGTGATAAGAGCCTCGCTCACTTCCAGATTACTGGAAGAAATCATCTGTCCGTCGCAAGGCGCTTGGTCGCCGAGCTTAAGTTTGATATGATCGCCTTTTATTATTTCCTCAATGAGGACAGTTGTCTCACTGCCATCTTTGTTAAGACGAATGATCCGGAGCGCGGTAATCATCTGTAAAGTCTCAAGCGCGATGAGCGCCCGAGTATCTTGAATGATTCCAAGCAGAATATTGAATATGATTATAGCGCCGATAAAAAGCGCAGCTTGTCTTTCGCCAAAAACAAAAAGAAGGATAACTACCCCAAAAATAACGGCGTTGACAAACAGAAAAACATGGCGAAACACAACTGGGCCGATTTCAGCCGTCACTGTTTTGTAAAGTTTGAATTTATCCATAAATCAATCGCTTAAGCGGACGCGTGAAGATTCCGCGCTTTCATTTGCCGTCAAACGGCTCTAAGCGTCTTTATTAAATTATCTTTCAGTTTTTTAATCGACTCATTGTCATACGCCGTCACGGATAAAATTTCCGGATTTCGCTTTGAAATTTTTTTTATTGTCTTATCAATTGATTTCGGGTCGGCTAAATCGGTTTTTGTGATTATGACGATTTCTTTTTTATCCGCCAGCTCCGCGCCGTAATTTTCAAGTTCTTTCCTTATGATGCCGTATGAATTTTCAACGTCTTCGTCCTCCGCCGAGACGCAATGAAGGATTATTTTTGTCCTTTTTATGTGCCTCAAAAATTTATGCCCTAAACCCCGGCCTTCGGACGCGCCTTCAATAAGCCCGGGAATATCAGCCAAGATAAATCCCTCCATATCTCCGAGGTACGGTTCAAGAGTCGTGAATGCGTAACTGCCGACTTTTGACCTGGCTTTGGTCAGCTCGTTCAACAAACTCGATTTGCCGGCGTTCGGAAGCCCGACGAATCCGGCGTCAGCTATAAGCTCAAGCTCAATCAAAAAATCCGCCTCTTCGCCCGGCTTGCCTTTGGTTGATTGCTTCGGCGTCACATTAGTGGACGCTTTGAAATGTTCATTGCCATAGCCCCCGTTTCCGCCTTTAAGCAGAAGGATTGTTTCTCCATCTTTAAGAAGGTGGGATTTCTTGCCTGTGCTCAAGTTTGTAATAACCGAACCTAACGGCAAATCAATAACCAAGTCCTTCCCCGTTTTGCCGCGCTTGCTGTCTTTCATTCCGTCTTCGCCGCGCTCTCCCTCAAAGTTCTTTATGTTTTTATATCGAGCAAGAATGCTCACATCCCTTACCGCCCTGCCGTACGCGTCAGACCCTCTTCCTCCGTCGCCGCCGGAGGCGCCGGAAAACTCTTTTCCTTTCAAATGCCTCCATCTCACGACGCCGTTTCCCCCCGCGCCGGCTTTGATATGCACTTTTAGTTCATCTATGAATGCCATTTTATTTAAAAAAATTATTTTCTAATCGCAATCTTCGCCATTTTTATTGCTCCGTCTTTTGAGCGGGCGGCGGCGATAAAAAGATGGTTGTGGCAGAAAACCGCGTCTTGAACCCCGGTCTCCAATGCCAGTTCTTCGCCTCTTTTTCCTCCCCAGCTTTCAGGCATATCTTTTCTGTTTTTAAAAGAATGGGCGTCATCTCTCATTGCGACGATTCTCCATTGTCCTTCTTCAAAATTCGGCTCTATAACAAAAAGCGGTTCTTTGCGTTTGCTCAAAACTTCTTTCCATGAATATTCATTGTCCAAAATAATCAACCTTTTGTCTTCGGCGTCGTCGTACGCTTTTTCAACAAATTTCTTGCCTTCAATAAAATGTTTCGTTATTTCTATTTCTCTTAAAAGAATTGCTTTGGCTGATTCCGCCGCTTTTACAAATAATTCATCGCGATCCTTGCCTCTTTCTTTCCATGTCGGATTTAAAGATCTTATTACCCTAAAATACGAATAGGGATAAATTTCTTCAAATATTGGTTTTATGATGGAAACCCCGTTATCTTCAGCGTCGGTCGGTTCGACAATCTTTTTCTCAATTATCCGCGCGACTTCTTCCGAACCGCAGACGAAGACGCCGTATTTCTTCCAAACAAGTCCGAATGACGCGTAGGGGATGCTGTTTTCCCTTATTCCGGCGCCCATTTTTTGGTGGTGGTCGAAGCGATTTCTTTTCTCGTCATATTCTCCGCCGACATCAACGACATAGTCGGCGGTCTTGATGGCCAAAGGGTTTCTTGTCCTCGCAATTTCAAAAGGTTGATTGAGCATTATGGATAATGTCGCCACGGCAAAAACATCATCGGGATGGAAATGTTGATTATGAGTGACAATTTTTATCGTTTTCATGGCTCTTTCCGCTTCTTTCCTTCCATTATTTCTTTTATTTCAGAGACATCCACCCTAAGCTTGTCCATTGTTAATTTCACCTCAAACAGCAAACCTTCTTCTTCTTTGATTTCACTCTCCGTCTTGTCAAAGATTTTTTTCTCCTGCTTAAGACCTGAAATTATGACCCTTTCTCCGATAAAGACCGAAACGAAAAGTCCCGTCAGCAACAAAACGGCAATCGACAAAATCAAAGAAACTTCAGGCGAAAAAAGGATGCCGAAAATTCCGCCTAAATTCTCGATGTGATCGAAAGTTCGCCACGCCCCCCGCCAAAAAAGCAATGTCGCCGCTCCGCCGACGAAAGCGTAAGATATCGCCCGATGGCTCAAGCGAATGCGGACACCGTCTTCAAGTTTGTCAAAAAATTTAATTAGGGTTTTTCTCATATATGATTTTTTTGGTTATTAAAGGGTAAATCTCAAAAAGCGCGAACAAAAAACTCAGCGCGACGGGTCCAGCGATAAAGCCTATTGGACCAAAAAGCTCCAATCCTCCCAAAATGGAAAGCAATATCAGAAACGGGTGCATTTTCATTCCTCGCTTAATAAGAAACGGAGACAACACATTATCAGAAAGGGCGGTAAAAACAACTCCCCATATCGCCAAACCGATAAAATTCACATATAAACCCGCCGTAAAAAGATAAAAAAGGGCCGGCGCGATGACAATCCAAGAGCCGATAAAAGGAATGAGGGACGCGAAGGCCGACACCGCTCCCCAAAGCATCGGGTTGGGAACGGAAAAAATAGCGAAACCCGCCGCCGTCAAGAAACCTTTTATCAAAGCGATGGCAAGCGAACCTCTCACAATTGAATTTATCGCCGATTCCACTTTTTTTATTATTTGCTCATCGTAATAATCAGCGAGCGGGGATAGGGCGACCAGCTTTTTGACCATCCGATCGCCGTCTCTCAAAAAGTAAAACAGAGAGACGATCATAAGAAGCGAGTCTATCAAAATATTAAAGAAGCCGGAGAAAACATTGTTAAGATTTCCGGCAAGCCAGCTTGCGAATTTTTTTAAATACTCGCCCGCGTTAATCGAAATTTTCGGCGCAAAGACGTTTATTTTCTTTTCCAAAAAATTTACGGCCGTATTTAAAAACCCACCACTCTCATATTGCCCAAACGATATGCGATTGTAGAAATTCATCGCTTCTCCAAACAAAGATATTCCCATAAAAACCGATGGGACTAAAATAATGGCAATGATTACAAACACCGCGGCGAAAGAAGCCGGCGATTTTTTGTTCCCGAAAATTTTGAGCAGTCTTTCGTAAAAGGGATGGGATGCGATAGCGACAATGGCGGCCAAAAATACGGGCGCGAGATAAGGTCTGAATATGAAAAAAGTCAACGCGGAAACTCCCGCCGTTAAAATCATGAAGAAAATCAATTGCAATCTGGCAGTGCTTATCATAATTACAATATGATACCTTTAATTTGCGATTTTGGGAACAAATATCGGCTTAAATTCACTCAATTAAAACCTTGCCCGTCATCGTCTTCGGAATTTCTATTCCGAAGAGTTTGAGAATGGTCGGGGCGACATCAGAAAGAATGCCGCCACGCAATTTCAAATTTTTATCCGTCACGATTA
Organism: Patescibacteria group bacterium; assembly: GCA_018971765.1. Lineage (GTDB taxonomy): Bacteria > Patescibacteriota > Minisyncoccia > Phycocordibacterales > GWA1-40-21 > GWA1-40-21. Next base: position 19,884 of record JAGXAA010000004.1, on the reverse strand, counting down.
TCGGCACAGGGCTTGTCGTATGAGAAGTGTGCTTTTCTCCGGTTTTCGGATCAATGTTTATTTCCGCGTTGCCATGGTCGGCGGAGATGAAGACGATTGCGTCTTTGTCTTTGACGGAATCGCAAATTCGCTTGAGTTGTTTGTCCAATTCCTCAATCGCGACAATTATCGCTTGGCGGTTCCCGGTATGCCCCACCATATCGGCGTTGGCAAAATTCACGAAAATAAAATTCGTTCCTTTTTTTATTTCCTCAATCGCTTTGTTCGCGATCTCTTCCGCCCGCATCTTGGGCGCCATATCGTGCGTCTTAATGTCTTTTCGGCTTGGAATAAGAATTCTTTTTTCTCCGGCATAAAGCTCTTCTCTGCCTCCGTTCAGAAAATAAGTGGCGTGGGCGAATTTCTCGGTTTCAGCGATGCGAGCTTGGGTTAAACCGGCTTTGGAAATTTCATTGCCGAGCGTCGTTTCTATTATCTCGGGCGGAAAGGCGACGAGACAATTGAAATTTTTGTCGTATTGAGTGAGCGTGACGAAACAGATATTGCATTCTTCGGCTTTGTCGCAAACCTTTTTTGAGAGCATTTTCGCGCGGTCGGCCCTGAAGTTGAAGAAAAACACTCCGTCATTATCTTTTATTTGATAACTTTTTCCATTCTCGTCCACAAAAACAACCGGCTCGATATGTTCGTCAAATATTCCTTTATCGTAAAGCTCTTTCACGACTTCCGACGGTTTTCTTTCCGCGCAAATGTTGCCTTTGCATTCAAAGAGGGCTTCTTCGGCTTTCTCCAGTCTGTCCCAATTATTGTCTCTGTCCATCGCGTAAAATCTGCCAGAGGCGCTCGCGATAAAACCGATACCCAAATCTTTCAAAAAATTCTCGAGTTCGGAGAGATATTCGGAGGCGCTTTGGGGCGCCGTGTCTCTGCCGTCGGTGAATACGTGCAGGGCGATTTTTTTGACACCTGACTCTTTGGCCGCCTTAAGAAAAGCGTAAAGATGATCCGTGTGGCTGTGGACTCCTCCGACTCCAAGAAGTCCTTGGACATGAAGAATGGAGTCGTTTTTTTTGACATGATTAAAAAGTTCTGCGAAGGCGGGATTTTTGGGAAATTCATCATTTTCTATAGCTTTGCTTATCCTCACTAGGTCAGTGTTGACGATTCTGCCCGCCCCAATCGCGGTATGCCCGACCTCGCTGTTGCCCATCTGTCCTTTCGGCAGGCCAACGGCCATACCGCTCGCCTCAAGAAGAGCGCGCGGATAATTATTCCAAAGATAATCGAAAAAAGGCTTTTTCGCCGAGGCGATGGCGTTATTTTGCGTTTCCTCCCGATAGCCCCATCCGTCAAGCACGATGAGAATTATTTGCCTTTTCGCGTTTTTTAGAATATTCATATTTTAATCATATCAAATTTATTTGATCCAAACATTACCGGCAAAGCTTAAATAAATTGATCGCGGAACTCGCCGAAGCGCTCCGTTTTAAAGAAAATTTCTGGCGTGGCGGTTGCTAAAAAGCCACCTCAATGCTTTAATGTCAAATGGAAAATGAACTTTATATCTTGTTAAATTTTTAACCGAAGGAGTTATCGATGATTCCTGAATTACTAAACCGATTCGACACAGTTGAAAAACTTTCATTGGCTTTGAAGGATATTTGCGAAAGTCTTAAACTTAATAAAGAAACCGAGATTGATGATGATCTCAAAACCATATTGAAAGAATTTCTAAGGCAGACTTACCAAAATCATACGGAGACAATAGACTTAATAAACCAAATCAGCTCTTATGTTTCCGTGAGCGACTGTTATAGAAAGATAATGGAAAGGCTTGAGGTTATGGAAAAGTTCCTTGATGATTGGAGATGGATTTTCATTAAGGTAGGCATAATCAATGAAAATGAAATCGATGAAAGAAAAGAAATAATAGCAAATTTTGGTAAATTGTTTCCTTGAGAATCGGCAATCGTAAAAAGGCGGTTTATTGAGAAAATATTCCGCCTTTTTTCTCTGTTGTTTTGGGTTTATAAATAAATATCGCAATAAATGCAATTCGAGCGAAAAGTTATCCACAGGCGGCCGTATTTTTATTTGCAATGCCAAATAAAACTTGATAAATATTATGAACATAGCTTGAACTGGGATCATAAAAAACATTTGATCTTCTGTTTAAAGCGACAATGCGGCCGACCCATTTCGCCGCTGATTATTTAATATAAAATTAAAAGCAATTTTTATGGATGATGAATTTATTGACGCGGAAGAAGAAATTCCCGAAGATCTTGATAAGATGATACTGGAAGAATCCGAAGGAACGGACGCCGGCGAAGGAGAAGCTTTCGGCGACGAAAGTCTGTCTTACTAAAAATATCCTCGCTCCGAGCAATAAAAAACTCCCGAATTGTCGGGAGTTTTTTATTTTGACTAGCGAGCGGAGTCGCGCGAATTTCCGAATTCGCATGACCCGCGAGCGAAGTCAAAATATAAGGGTTTTGAATACCCTGCCCTGGAGGGGCAGAACAAGAGCGAGTCTGTGTCGGACGAGTTCCTTGTGCCGGAGCTCTGCCCCGGGGTAAATGCCGCTTTTATTCGCCTTTGACCGCAATCTTCAAAAATCTTCTTTTACCGACCTTAACCGTAAAATCGACATCGACTGAAAAGTCGAATGAGTTGATTTTCTCGGCGGTTTCCGCATTGCTTACCGCGCCCTCGGAAATCAATTTTCTCCATTCGGTATTCGATTTCACGACTTTATTGTCAAGAAGAATTTTACCCAAACCGGTTCCTCTTAAGACAACGACTTTCTCCAAATCGTTCGGCAATCCTCCTTTGGAAAAAGTTTCAATAAAATTTTTCTCAGCTTGCTCGGCCTTGTCTTCCCCGTGATAGATAACGACAATTTCTCTCGCCAGTCTCATTTTTATGTCCTTTGGGTTTTTTTTGCCTTTCTTTAAATCATTTTCTATTTTTTTAATTTCATCCGCCGGAGCAAAAGCGCAAAGATAAAAATAATTGATGATGGAAGCGTCGGGCAATGACATTATTTTCCCATACATATCGTTCGGCTCGTCCGCAATGGCGATGTAATTATCCAAACTCTTGCTCATCTTTTCTTTTCCGTCCGTTCCTTCCAAAAGCTTCAGAGACATTACCGCCTGTTGTTCCTTCTTGTTTATTTTTAAAATATCCCTACCCGTCAGCATATTGAAAGTTTGATCCGTTCCCCCGATTTCCATATCGCAACCGCCATAAATTTCAGAAATGACATAAGAGTCTACGCCCTGAAGCACGGGGTACAACATTTCGTGCATAAAAAGTTCCTTCCCTCCTTTGATTCTTTCTTGAAACATGTCTCTTTCAATAAGCCGCGAATGGGTTATGTGTTTAAGCGTCCATAAAAGACTTTTAAGAGTGATGATAGAAATCGCGCCCTTGTAGCCGTCGACGGACGGTTGCATCCTTGTTTTTTCAAAAACGACAGCTTTGCCGACGAAAGAATTGGCGTCAAATTCCATATCCGTCTTTTTGCCTTCTTTCTCAAAAGACATTTTGACCTTATCCCCTTTCGGAAGTTCAAGATCGGTAATTGCCGTAAACCAGTCGGAGTTTCTTATCCAAGAAAAAAATTTTTTATCAGTCAATAAAATTTTGCCGACTTGATCCAAGTATGTTTTCATATTTGACTCAACCTCCTTTTGCTCTATTTCCGGCCTAACCCTGCTCTTACCTGTGGGATCGCCTATTTGCGCAGTATAGTCGCCAACCAAAAAAACAACTTTGCATCCGATGTCTTGAAATTTTCTAATCTTGCGAAAAATAACGGCGTGCCCGAGATGAATGTCCGGCCTCGTCGGATCAACGCCGAATTTGATTATAATGTCTTTCTCGTACTCCCCTTTCGCTTTTTTCAGAATTTTTTCCTTGAATTTGCCCTCCGGATCGATAAATTCCTCCACCCCTCGGCTAAAAATTTCTTCTATTTCAGCGTTTTTTTGATCCGAATTCATTGGAATAATTTAGCATAAATGAGCACCGGTTTCTAGTGGCTGGGTTATAGTTTTTAGTGGAGAAGGATAAGATTAAAAAATCTATTCTTCTTTCTCTAACCTAATCCCTAACCACTATAACCTATTTTGTTTACTTTTCCGCCTTTCGCGTTGTGTTATGATACTTAACAAAAGCGATGTTTAAAAAAAGGCGCTTAAAATTGAAAAAATTCATTGGAAACGCGGCGATAATAATAGCCGCCCTGCTTTTATTCGCCGCGAGCGGCCTTATTTATTGGGTTTCTACATTTCAAATTCCCGACCTCGGCTCATTTGACAAAAGAATGATTGCGGAATCCACGAAGATTTATGACCGGACTGGAAAAATACTGCTTTATGATCTTCACCAAGACGTAAAAAGAACGGTTGTTCCCGCTGAAGAAATTTCCAGAAACATCAAAAACGCTACCGTCGCGATCGAAGACGACGAATTTTATCAGCACGGCGGAATAAAAATCACTTCAATAATAAGGGCGTTTTTAGCAGATTTCGTCAAAGGAGGTTACAGCCAAGGAGGATCGACCATAACCCAGCAGGTGGTGAAAAATTCATTATTAAATTCTGAAAAAACAATTTCCAGAAAACTGAAAGAGTGGTTTCTCTCCGTTAAATTGGAGAAAATTATGAGTAAAGATGAAATTCTTGCCACTTATCTGAATGAGGCGCCTTACGGCGGCAACATATACGGCATTGAAGAAGCCAGCCAGGCTTATTTCGGGAAAAACGCTTCCAGTTTGACGCTTGGCGAATCGGCCTATTTAGCATCACTGCCCAACGCTCCCTCTTATTACTCGCCTTACGGCCCGAACGCGAAAAAATTGATAGATAGGAAAAATCTGGTCCTGAAAAAAATGCTGGATAAAAATTTCATCTCGAAAGACGAATATGACTCGGCAATGAAAGAGGTTGTGTCTTTCTATCCGCAGGACAGATTAGGTATCAAAGCCCCTCACTTCGTGGCCTATATTATTAAATATTTGGGAAATAAGTACGGCAAAAAAGCGCTTGAGGAGGGGGGACTTAAGGTGATAACGACGCTAAACTACGACCTTCAACAAAAAGCGGAAGAAATCGTCAAGAAATTTTCCATAGAAAACAAACAGAAATTCAAGGCGGGGAATGCCGCGCTTGCGGCCATTGATCCAAAAACAGGACAAATTTTGGTTATGGTCGGCTCAAGAGATTACTTTGATAAAGAAATTGACGGAAATTTTAATGTCGTCACCGCTCATAGACAGCCAGGATCGGCTTTCAAGCCTTTTGTTTACGCAGCCGCTTTCAATAAAGGATACACTCCTGAAACGGTCCTTTTTGACCTACCAACCGAATTCCAAACCAACTGCGATCCTAGAGGAACTTCGACGACAACACCGGACTCCAAAGATGCGGCAAAAAATGATGTTTGTTATATGCCCCAAAATTACGACAATCTTTTTGTCGGACCAATAACGCTAAGAAACGCTCTAGCCCAATCAAGAAATGTTCCGTCGGTAAAATTATTATATCTTACGGGAATAAAAGAATCTTTGCGTCTGGCAAAAGATATGGGAATAGAAGATTTGGGCGATGCCAATCAATACGGTCTTTCTCTTGTTTTGGGCGGTGGAGAGGTTTCTTTGCTTGATATAACAAGCGCTTACGGTGTCTTTGCCAATAACGGCGTAAAAAATCCGAAAACTGGAATTATTAAAGTGGAAGATAAAGAAGGAAACATTCTTGAAAATTTTGAATCGGCCAGTTCGCTTGTGTTGCCAGAAGAAACAGCTTTAAAAATTTCCGATATTCTTTCCGACAATGCGGCAAGAACCCCCCTTTACGGAAACAGGTCGCTTCTCTATTTTGAAGACAGGGATGTGGCGGTGAAGACTGGAACGACCAATGATTACAGGGATGCATGGACAGTCGGCTACTCGCCAAACATCGCAGTCGGCGCGTGGGTGGGGAACAACGACAACAGTCCGATGGAAAAGAAAGTTGCAGGTCTTATCGTCGCGCCGATGTGGCGAGCTTTTACGGATGAAGCTCTGTCAACATTGCCAAAAGAAAAATTTGTCAAACCTGCTCAAATTGACTCAACAAACCTCAAACCACCACTAAGAGGAATTTGGAAGGGGGGAGAACCGTACTTTATCGACAAGATTTCCGGAAGACTTGCCACCACCGAAACACCAAAAGAAACAATAGAGGAAATCATACCGACCAACATTCACTCTATTTTATACTGGGTTGATAAAAATGATCCGTTAAATAAAAATCAGCCGCAAAACCCAGAAAATGATCCTCAATTTAAAAATTGGGAATATTCCATACAAGAATGGCTTAAAAATCAAAACTTGCCCAAAGATCCTGTTAAACCGACGGAATTTGATAACATTCACACGGAAAAAAACAAACCGAAAATAACGATCAAATTAAACCCCAACAAAGAATATGATAAGAATGAGCAAATCAACATTAAAACGATGAGTTTGGGGACTTATCCTTTGTTAAAAGTTGAATATGTTATTAATGGAGAATACATAGGAACATCAAACAAACCGCCATTTGATTTTATTATTATTCCTAATGAAGTTGAAAATATAAAAAAAGAAAATGAGCTTCGCGCTATCGGTTACGACTCTGTTTTTAACAAAGGAGAGGATGCGGTAAACATTAAAATTAAATTTTAACGAGACGCGCGTTTTTTGTTCAAAAAATATCATTAATGGAAATATTTTTTTCTTTTAATTCATCGATAATATATTTTTTCTTCATAAATAGCTCGTTTTTAACGGTTGGGTTTATTTTTAAATACAGGATACTATTTCTTATTTCTATGTTTTTTTTATCAATATCAATCTCTAAATTTTTTTTTAAAGAAATTGCCACCGATTCTTTAAAAAAATCTTTTTTTGAGCTTATTGTTTTGAACTTATCCAAATAAATCGATACATTAAACATAACTCAATTAGATTATTTGTTCATAGGCATAACAATATAAGTGAACGACTTGTCCGAACCACCCCTAATAACCAAAGGTTTGGATACGCCATTAAAAGATAAGGAAATACTGTCGGAATCAATCAAAGGGAGACAATCCACGATGTATTTATAATTAAAATTTATTAAAACGTCTTCACCAGACAAACCAGCGGAAATAATATTTGTACTCTCGCCGATATCCGAGTTTTTTGTCATCATTTCAAAAACCTTATTTGACGGTTCTATTTTTAGACTGATTTTATTGAATTTATCCGTAAAAATGTTGGAAATTTTTAAAGCTGATAACAAGTCTTGTTTTAAAACAACAACTTCTGTTTTAAACTCATTCGGAATAAGTTGTTTGTAATCAGGAAAAATCCCATCGACAACCCTTGAAACAAGATAATTATAACCGTAAGAGAATGAGATTTGATTTTTTGACAAATGAATGTTTATGTCACCATCAACATCTTCAAAAATTCTTATGATGTCAGGTATGTTTTTCGCCGGTATTAAAACATTAAAAAAATTATTATTATGTTTGAGGTTTATTTTTTTTTCAGCCAAACGAAAAGAGTCCGCGGCGGCAAAAAACACATTATCTTCGTTTGTGTAAATATAAACACTGGAAAGTTCTGGTTTTACGTTAGATAAAGATGAGCTAAAAATAACCGATTTGAGACCTTTAATGAGTTTTTTGGAATCCAAATCAAAAGATAATAAATCATCGGAAACTTTCGGTATGGTTGGAAAATCATCGGAAGGGTGGGATTTTATCACAGTTTTCCCGTAATCCGTTTTTATTTGAAGATTACTGTCAATTGTTTCAAGGATTACGCTTTTTTCATTTTGAATATTTGAAATTAAATTAACAAAAACAGAACCAAGAACGGCAACAACGCCTTCTTCCGTAACCTTTACGGGTATTATCGCTTCAACACCAATATCCATATTGGTCGCTTTTATTTTTAAATTATTGTTTTTAACTTCAAACAACAAACAAGATAATATCGGCAGTGCGGCATTTTTTGTCGCAATCCTTTCAATTTTTGAAACCGCATGGAGGAGTTTTTCTTTTACGCATTCTATTTTCATATATTATATATTACTGACATTATTAATTATTATTACTCATGTTTATATGTGCATAAATTTTAAATACTTTATTTTTACTTGATTTTCGGCGTTTTATTTTGTTTATAAAAAACAAAAACCTGTTAGGAAAAAACAATATTATATTTTTTATTTTTATTTATCCATAAACAACTGACAGTTAATTATATAATTTTCCACACACATTTAACATCACAACAACATCGCTCTTATTTGATTTATTTCTTTGTTTAAACTCAAATCAAGTTTGATGTCGTTTTTTATTTTTTCGCAAGAATGAATAACTGTGGTGTGATCTCTTCCGCCTAGTTTATCGCCAATTGACGGATATGAAATGTTAAAATCTTCTCTAAGTATGTACATAATAACCTGTCTTGGTTTGACAACCTCCTTTTTTCTTGTTTTTTTGTATATCATACCCTCCTCCAGATTATAAAATTCAGTAATAATTTTAATAACTTCTTTTGTGGAAATATTTTTTTTAGGTTTAATGTTGTTTTTTATAAGATTTTTAACCTCATTAAGGTTCAATTCTTTGTTTTTAAGTTGTGTCTGGCAGAGAATTGAATTTAAAACCCCCTCAAGTTCTCTAATGTTGCCCTCAATTGACGACGCCAAATAATCCAACACATCACCTGATAGATTGAGGTTGGCGACTGACGACTTCTTTTTTAGTATTTGAGTTCTTGATTCCACATCAGGAGCTGGTATTTCAACAATCATTCCGGCGTTAAACCTTGAACGAACCCTTTCTTCCAATCCTTGGATGAAATTGGGGTGTTTGTCTGATGAAAACACCAACTGTTTGCTGTTGTCGTATAAATTATTAAAAAGGTGGAAAAATTCTTCTTGCGTTTTCTGTTTGCTGGCGAAAAACTGAATATCGTCAATTATTAAAAGATCATATTTCCTGTATTGCTCTTTAAATTGCTCAGCTTTGCCTTTATCCAAAGAGTTTATAAAATCTTGCGCGAATTTATCAGAAGTAAGATAGTAGACTTTTTTATTGCTATTGTTTGTTTTTACGTAATTTCCTATCGATTGTATAAGGTGTGTTTTTCCGTGCCCCGTATTCCCGTAAATAAAAAGAGGATTGTATACGGTCGGTTGTTTTATGATCGCTTGAGAAGCGGCGTAGGCCAGATCATTAAATGGGCCGACAACAAAAGAATCGAAAGTGTAACGCGGATTAAGATTATCTTCTTTGTTGATGTAAAAATCCTGAAGGGGTAGTTCGTTGATTGTCTGGGTGTTGTTTGCGCCGGTGTTTTCAGTTTTTTTTATCATTCCTTCTTTTGACACGACATACTCAACGCCTCTTACGTAATCAGCAAACCCGCGCAAACTTTTCAATATTGATTTGTGGTATTTATTGTTAAGCCAGTCTTTAACAAAAACACTGGGAACGTTTAAATAAACAATCCCATCATCTTGTTTTGTAATGGACGTGTCTTTAAACCACATACTGAAATTGGCTTTTGATATAGCCAACTCCATTTCAACCAAAACACTGTCCCAAAGTTTTTTATTTTCTATCATAAAATCAAGTAAAATTATCCGGATGATTAAATTATATACCTTAAATAGAATTATAAAACTTGCTAAACTAACATCAATATGTTTATAATTTGTTCATAAGTTGTGGATTGTTATCAATTTTAATTTAAACCAATTAAACACTATTATGTCTTTCACCTATAACCCCAAAAAAAATAAAAGAATGAAAACCCACGGTTTTTTGGTAAGACAAAAAACAAAAGGCGGAAAAAACACAATAAAAAGAAGGAGGCAAAAAGGCAGAAAGAAAATAACCGTTTAGGTTTAGCGTCCCCCGCGTTTTTATGTTGAAAAAGAAAAACAGGGTTGATAAATCCCTTTTTAAAGACGTTGTTAGAAAAGGTGTCGGTTATTACTCTCAAAACATTTTTCTTAAAATAGTAAAAAATTCCCCGGTAAAGCCCAAATTCTCCGTTTCCGCGCCAAAAAAAGAAATAAAAACCGCCGTTAAGAGGAATTTATTAAAAAGGAGGATATTTTCAATTTTGCATAAGGTGTTGCCAAAAACAAAACCGCCTTTTATTTGCGTTATTTTTGCGAAAAAAGAGGCCTTGAACCTTCCTTATTCCAAACTGGAAGACGAAATTGTTTTTTTGCTGAAAAAAGCAAAAATTCTTTCTTAGAACATAGTCGCGTTTGGTTTTGGCGGCAAGTTTGTGTATAATTAAAAAATGTCTTTTTTGTTCAATTTATTTTTTTACAAGCCGTTATATAACGGACTTATTTTTTTGATTGGCGTTATGCCGTGGGCGGATATTGGAATCGTGGTTATTTTGTTCACTTGTCTTGTGAAGCTCGCCCTATTCCCTCTTTCCAAGAAATCCGTCCTCACTCAAATTAAAATCAAAGAAATCCAGCCGGAATTGGATGGCATCAAAGAAAAATACAAAAATAACAAACAGGAGCAAGCTTTAAAAGTGATGGCTTTGTACAAAAACAAGAAAGTAAATCCGTTTTCCGGCATACTGCTTATATTTATTCAAATTCCCATAATCTTCGCTTTGTACTTTGTTTTTTTAAAAGGCGGATTGCCTAAAATCAACACAAACCTTCTTTATCCGTTTATTAAGGTTCCGCAATCCATAAATGTCTCATTTCTCAAGTTTTTGGATATCACCCAAAAAAGCTACGCAATGTCTTTTTTCGCCGCCGCAACTCAATTTTTTCAAGTCAAATTCGCCGGGCCTCAAGTTAAAAAGGGCGGCGATAACCCAAACACAAATTCATTCAAAGACGATCTGGCCAAGAGTATGAGCATTCAGATGAAATACATATTGCCCGTCATAATATTCTTTATCGCGAAAGGTTTGCCTGCGGTAGTGGCTTTATATTGGACAACAAGCAATCTGTTCACCATAGGACAAGAGTTATATTTGAGGCGTTCCCGAAAAAATTTGAAACCGGAAACAGTTAGATAACTTTTTGTTTCCTTGGCTTTGCGAAATTCCATTGTTTGCGGAACGCGCATAATTTTCTGCTGAAAATTTGCTCTGCTCGCGCCGGTCGCGCTTGCGCAAGTTTCCGCGAATAATGGAATTTTTCGATTCAAAGTAGTTAGCATCTTAAAAAGAGGAAGAATTTTCTAAATAATCTTTGTTAATTTTCTGTTTCTTAAGATTAAGACTCCAAAACGAAAGATCTTTTTTGTTCGTAAATAATAAATATTCGTCATTATCGCTTAAAACAAGGTTGGTAATATCAATCCCGCTACTGGTTTCTTTCTGGGTGTCCAGAATCAGTTCGGAGAATTTTGTTTTAGTGTCGACCTTCCAAATACTGTCGGAAAAAGATGCCAATCCTTGATACCAGATGTCCGGATAATCGCCGGTGGAAATTTCGTCGGGGACGGCGCAGTAAACGACGGATTCTTCAACTCTGCTCCAAACGCATTTTTCGGGCAGTGTTTTGAATGAAAACTCAAAATCAGCGGCGCTTTTCAAATTATGATATTTCAGGGCGACTGAACTGTCGCCGCTTTCCGAATAGAGAATGTTTTTCGTGTCGCTGCTTACGAGCGCGGTAAGTCCGTTTATGCCGCTTAGAATTTTCTTCTCGGCGCCGGTCTTGCCGTTAAGAAAAAATAGATAACCCGGGACATCGGAGCTTGGCTTGGTTGCGAGCGCGACGGTTTCTTTGTTCGGCCACGATATCAGCCACTCTTTAATAGGAGACTGAAAAATCTGTTTTTTCTGCGAGCCGTCCGTGTTTGAAATTATGCCAACCGTTCCGTTTGCGTCGTTTATCAAATAAAAAATTTTATCGCCGGAAGGATTTACCGATATTTGATCGATGCTTGACGGCAGAAAAACATTTTTCGGGTTTTTGCTTATGTTTTGATTCGTTGAGGGCTTTGCGATATTGACCAAAAAACTGTAAATATTTTGCGTTTCTTCGTTTACATAACGCATAATAACCGACTGACCGTTAGGAGACCACACGGATTGAACCGCCTTCGGTATTGTAACATTGGACAATTCAATGTCCTTTAAAGAGTCGCCTCTTGTTTCCCGTATGTGACCCGTTCCTCTTTCAACGTATCGGATGATTGTCGCGCCCCTGTCGCCAAAACCAATTCCTCCCGCAACGGGATTGCTTGATATTTGTCTTAAAGTCGGCAAAGCCCCGCTTGTTTCCGGTGAACTCCCCGATATCGCGACGGAACTGCTCGTTGAAAAATTCATACTCCCCCCGCTACCGACTTTACCGACGACTGGAAACGGGTTGCCGGATATGTTCTCGCTTGTCTGTGACGGACCGCTCCGTATTGCCCCATTTTTCCAAAAATAAAAGAAGGATGACGCCAAAATTATCGCCACAATCGCCAGAATTATAATATTTTTTGTTGTTTTGTTCATAAATTTGGTATTTATTTTCCTGTATATCCTGTTGTTCCGCCGTTGCTTGTTTGCGTGCTGACAGTTTGCGGCGCTCTTAAATCAAAAACGGTTAATTTGGGGTTGATGGTATAAAGAAGAATCCAAGAAACAAGCACAAGCAAAAGTCCCTTGAGGGCGTTACTTATTCTTTCCTTGCCTTCTTCCTTGCCCCCTATGGCGTCAGTCGTCATATATTCAACCCCGCCGATTATGATCATAAGGACGGCCAGCACGCCGGCAATGCCTATCGCCAGATTGAAAATTCCAGGAATATAGGTGTCGATCGTGACATTGCCATTCGAGTTTGTCGTCCCTGGAAGCGAAGCAAGAGGAGTATAGGAGTTATCTTTATCCCAGGAACCGCCAGAAATATCCGCAAAGACAAGACCGACATTGCCGCCAAAGATACCGAAGCCAAATCCCGTGAACGCAATGACCGTTATGACTTTTTTTATTTTAAGCTCCATTTGAAATTTTAAAAAGATACCGCTTTTTGAGCGCTCCCGCCGCTCCCGTCATAATTCAACATCGCATCGGTTCTCGCCGATTGAAGATCGCTCTCTTCGTTTTGCAGGTCAACCGAAATTGCCGTTGAGCCCTTCGCGGCGTCAACGTTTCGAAAAGTTATCCGTCTCCCGCCCTTTCCTCCTCCTATGTTCTGTCCGTTCATGTTCCAGCCGTATTTTATTTTTTTATCATCCACCGCGTTATTGCTGAAGAAATAAGGCGTTGCGGTCAGGGTGATTTCATTGCCGTTCAGTTTAAAATCTCCCGCCACCGCTTTCTCGTAAATTATGCCATACAAAGGATTGTCCTCGTAAATGACCGTCTTCGGTTCTATCGCCTCAAGCGTGATGCTTCCCGAAGCTTTTATTTTTTTGTCGGACGACGACACCTCAACTTCTATTTCGGGCGAATGAGATAATATTTGAGCTGAAAAACTGAATTTATTTTTGCCGTACCCCGATACTTCGCCCAGAACTTTGCTGTCCTTCGTCCATTTATAAATAAGATCATCGGGGTTGATTTTCATACCGTCTGAATTGATTATGTTTGGCAGAGCTATGACGGTTATTAAACTCTGATAGCCGTAAAGCGCTTTTCCTTTGTAAAAAGGCGGAACGTAAGAATCGGCTTGCCAGAGAATATCGACTCCCGCCGGCCTCACGACAAGGCTTTTCTCGATAGTTTTGCCTTCCTTCGTCTTGATAATGATTTTGAGCAAGGAAACGCTGCCCACCGTTCCCGTCTTAAAGGAAAAATCTTTTTTGCCAATACCCTTGTCTTTTATTATTCCGTCAAGCGCCCATATTATTTCGGATGAATTTATGTCAAAAGAAAAACTTTCAGCCCTGACGGAGACGTCTTGATTTGCTCCCGGAAATTCAGGCGCGGTCGTTACGTCAACCGAATCGCCGGCGCCGTTCAATGCTCCCGTATTCACCTGTCCGCTTGCTTTAAAAGCAAAGATTAAAAAAAGCGCCAGCGAAAAAATTATTATTTTGTTAAATTTATTTGGCATTAAAATTTTTAACGGGCGGTATTTTAAACTGGCGTTATTTTACCACAATGCTTTGAATTGCGAAATGCAAAATTTAAGTCGTCCTCGGGTCGCAAAAACTCTTTGTCTTTCTTCAAGGTGTTTTTGCTCAATAGACCCGTAAATTTTGCATTTCGCAATTCATGAGCAATAAGTTCAATATCGGCTAATTTTCAAGCCGCCTTACTGTCGCTTTCGGCGATCTTCCTGATGATTTTTGTCGCTTCGGGAGCAACCTTGTCGGCGACTTCTTTGACTTGGAAGAAGAGAAGGGTGGTAGTTACGGAAAGAGTCCAAGCCGGCAGCGCGTTTAATACGGGTATAAGTTCTATAAAAAAAGCTCCAACGGTCGAAGCCGCTATCTTTGAGTTAAATTTCAACCCCGCCAAATGAAACCACAGAAAAAAAGTAAGAAACGCGAAAATACTGATCCCGTCGCTGATCACAGATGATAATATGAGACCAACATAAGGAATGGCATCCATCAAGTTTACTCCGGCCTGAACCGCGTCAATAAAAACAGCGACGGCAATCATCATTCCCATTGTCATTTTGCTTATTCCTTCAGTCTTCATTGCCTTTAGTTTTTTTTTACCTAAAACCTATAACCCAACACCTAAAACCTTCCCCTCTCTGCTACCCCGCCGCCTCCATCTCCTCCTTCGCTTTCTTTATCGCCAAAAGCTGCGAAGGGTCGGAAGTTATTATCTGGTCCTCGGTATAGGAGGCGATTATTTTAATCGCCACATGCTTTAACCCGACGAAGAAAATCCCTTCCCCGACATCGGATTCAAGCAAAAGATATTTTTCTTCTTCCGTAAGGTTGAATATTCTCTGAAGATTGTCCACCGTGGACGGCGATTGTTTCAACAACACTTGGATGGACGAGTTGGTAATGATGGGCAGACCGTAAGGAGATTTTAGAAAATCGTCCACATCTTGAGTGATGGTCGCGACCCCCAGATAATATTTTCGTCCCCTTTTCGCCAAGCTGAACAAAAATGACGCCGTGTCCTCCGACTTCATCATCCACCACGCCTCGTCAATGACCATAAGCCGTTTCTTCAAATTTTTCCTTATGGCGTTCCAGATGAAATGCGTGACAATATACATCGCCACGGGCTTAAGCTCGTCTTCCATGTCTCTTATGGAAAAGACGATGAATTTGCTGTTAATGTCCACATTTGTGGGCCGATTGATGAATCCCGCCCATGTTCCCTTGGTGTATTTTGACAGTTTTTGGACAAGCGATTCCGCCCCCTCCATTCCGGCGAGCACCAGCTCAAAATCGGAGAGAAGAGGCGGTTCGATGTTTGAAAAATCAGAGTCGGCGGTGATGTCTTTGAGGGCGTAGGTTTCGCTTATCGCGCGGTCGATTATGGCGTCTTCTTCCGGCGTCAGTCCCCCGAGCATTATTCTGAAAAGTCCCACGAGGTTGATTATGTTCGATCTCAAAACATCGGCGGGCGACTCGTCTTCTCTCGCCGCCGGCAAGTCGAAAGGATTTATGTGATTGTTGGAATTAAGCGAGATGTTGAAATATTTGCCGCCGGTCGCTTCAGCCATATACTCGTACTCCCTTTCAGGGTCAATGACGATAACCTCCACGTCAAACATAAGAGTCCTCAATATCTCGAGCTTGGCGGCGTAAGATTTGCCGGATCCGGATTTGGCGAAGATTATGGAATTGTAATTTTCCAGAGAAAATCGGTCGAAAAGGACAAGACTGGAATTGTGCCTGTTTATTCCGTAAAGTATGCCTTTGTCCGAAGTAAGGTCGAAAGAAATGAAGGGGAATAAGCTGGAAAGCGGCAAAGAATTTAATTTTGAACGGACGCTAAGCTCATCGGTGGCTATCGGCAAAACGCTTTTGTACCCCTGTTCCTGCTGAAAGAGAGCGGGTTTCAGATAGACAAGTTTTGACTCAAGAATTGTTTTTATTTCCGATTCTATTTTATCAAGCTCTCCTTCGCTGTCTCCGTAGATGCCGATGTAGACGGCGACGTCAAAAAGTTTTTCTTGAGCTTGCTGAAGGTTGTCCCTCAAGCTTTCCAAATCTCCGTAAGCGGTGTCCAGTATCGGGTCGCGAACCAGCCCTTTCCTCTCCCTTTCGTTGATCTGGCTTTGAACTTCCGCCACCTTTTTCTGGAATTGGCGGAGCATTTTTTCCGTTTCAATCGGCTGAATGTATATTGAAATGTCAAAAACCTTGTCCAAATTTATAACGGGAGAAAACCAGCTTTCCGACAGGTATCTCGGATAAGAAATTATAAAGAAAGTCCTGGTGATTTTCTCTCCCAAATTCAACCCTTTCGGGCTTATTTTCAGGGCGGACGGCGCGATGATGTCTTGAAGCTCCAAGACCCCCGCCTCGTATATTTCTTGCGGCAGGATTGAAGAAATTTCAACCTCCTTTTCTTTTTTGCCCAGCAATTTATTTAAAAATTCCATAAATATTCATTGAAGCCGATCCTAATTCATTTGAATCGGCTTTTCCGTATCGCCCGGATTGAACAGTTTGTAAAAAAGCTCCACCGTCTCTTCCGTCCCCAGCCCTATCGTTCTTATTCCCGCGCTCGCAAGGCCTTGCTCCACCACGGAAACTCTTTGGTCCAGCTGAGTTCGAAACTCTTCAAAACTGCCGCTCTTTTCTTTGGCAGAAACGGAACCGTTTTTACTTCCAAGAATTCCGCCCATTATTTTCGACTTGGCTCCTATCAAAGGGGGGTCGTAAGGAATGACGACAAAAAAACTTTTTGTCATTATGTTTGAATTTGCCGTGAAATTCTTTATGAATTCTATGTATTCCCTTATTTGGATTTTCATAAGGTCGTTCAGTTGATCTTTGTAGCGGTCTTCAAGCAGGGCTATGTACGGCCTTATGTCCAGCTTTCTGGACTGAATGAATATTTGGATCGGGAAATCAAGCGAATTGAGAAAATTCTGAAATTGATAAATTATGGAATTTTGTTCATCTGCGGATTTCAGGGCAAAATTGAGAGAGGACGCCATAACGATTGCCCGCATTGAATTGTTTTTCAGAATGACAACGCCGTCCCTAACTTCTTTTATCGGGACAAAATCCTGCGTCGCTTTTGATTTTTTTGCGGTTGGCATTTTTTAGGTTATAGATTTTAGGTTGCAGGCGTTAGGTTTTAGGGCGAGAGCGAAGAGGGTTTTAAAACAACAACCCGCAACTTTCAAAAATTATAACATATTTTTAAATCTTTCTTGCTTTTAATATATTCTTTGAATTGCGAAACGAAAAAATTAAGTCCTCGGGTCGCAAACACTCTTTGTTTTTTAAGGTGTTTTTGCTCAACCAGACTATAAATTTTTCCGTTTCGCAATTCATGGATATTCTCAATCTTATTTTTTCTGGAACCTGCAAATTATTGTCTAAAACCTCTTCTCCCTCGTAATCGGACTCAGGTTTTCTTTTATGTCCAAGCTCCACGTGAGGTCTTTGAGTTTGCTTTCCGACAATTTTGGCACCTTTAGGAGAGCCGTTTCTTCTTTGCCGCCGCTTTCTTTTTTCGTTACTCGCTTCTCTCTTTTTTCCCAAAGATAAAGCTTGTTGCCCAGCGCGTATTTTACGGCCGACTCAACTATAAAAATGAATGGCTTGCCGTTGACTTTGTAGAAAGCCAAAGCAAGGGAGAAAAGCGCCACCGGTATTATAAGAAATACGGCGACGATAAAGTAAGGAACGATGGCGTAAATGACGTAAGAAATTCCGCCTCCGCCGGCGAGATAAATGAATTGCTTCAAGGTCAAAGGCCCGAATATCTTGTCTTCTATTTCAATAAATTGAGGGACTTGGAAACGCATGATTAGGTTATAGGTTATGGGTGTTAGGTTTTAGGGAAGAAATTAATTTGTTCAACATTCTCATAACTTCTTCAAGTGCTTTATTTATTGTAGCGTAATTTAAATTATTGCCAAAAGATAACCTTTTGGCTATTTCAATTTGTGTCTCCAGTTCAGCTCCAGATCCGTACGCAACAACAAGAAACTGTCGATAATCCTTTCTCGTTCCACATTTTTTCCTTCAGCGATATTTGACGGAATTGAAACAACGGCTCTTCTCATTTGAGACGATAGTCCGTAAATTTCTTCTCTCGGAAATTTATTTGTTAAATTATAGATTGCGACAACTAACTCCATTGCTTTTTGCCAGACCATTAAATCCCTATGAGAATATATTTTGTTTTCCATTTCTTCTTTAAACCTATTACCTATTACCTAACACCTATAACCTACCTCACTTCTTCCCTATACGGGTCAATTTTTTTGCCAGTATCCGACGGCTTCATTTTAGGCGACGATTTGGAATCATTTGTCTCGATAGTTTCCCTCGGGGCATTCACCGTTCCGCTCATTTTGCTTTTGAAAATATCGCTTCTCATTGTTTTTATTGTTTCCGCTTGCGGCGCGCCTTCTTCGCTTGCTCGCTTCGTTTCCATGGAGCGTTTTGATTCAGAAATAATATCGGGTTGTTCCTGTGTTGGGATGCGGTTTACCCTTTCAAATATCTTTTTTTCCCGTTCAAGCGCGTCAGAATTTCTAAAGGGATTTGTTTCGGTCGCTTTTTCCATTTTAACTTTGACATCACTTTCTCCTTTTTTAAAAGAGATTCGCTCTATTTGGGGGTGGTTTGTCCAACTCGCGGTTTTTTCAACAATCTCGCTCGGAGGCTTAATCTCCAAGTGAAGCTCGGGCTTGCCAACCGTTGGCAAATTGTGACGTTCTTTGTCTTCAATCTCCCGCAAAATATCTTCTCTGCTCGGGATTTCTTCTATTTCTGTTTCGGTCGTTTTTTCTCCCGTCTTTCCTAACAAACTGCCTCTTAATAAGCCACTTTCTGTTCCCTCTCTTTCCTCAAAAATTTTTTTTAGTGATTCTCTTATTTTCAAAAAAATCTCATTGTTAATATCTTTCGCGATCGCCTCGGCTTTTTCTTCCGAAATTTCCAAATTTTTCACGATGTTTTCAACCAGATCGCTTGGGTGCTCAAGCCCCAGCATCACAAAAACAGTTTCATTTTCGAGGATTTGAGCCTGATCAATATGCAGATTGTTTTTCCTTGCTATAAGTTCCATTTTTGAACGCAAATTGACAGACATTATGGCGTTTTGAATGTCTTTAGGCAGTTTGTTAAACTGAGTTCTTAAGATTTCTTTAGTATTGTCCATTTTTTTAATTAAATTTGTATTTTATATCTTCTTCTCTTCTTTTTTCTCCCCTCCCTCTTCTTTCTTTTCTCCTGTTTCTTTCTGAAGTTCTTCTAAATGTTCCTTAACTGTTTTCTTGCCTTTTCTTATCTCTGCCGCAGCTTTCTTGTATGAAGGCAATATTTTGTCCAAGAAAGCGAAACTTCCTTTTACTTTATTATTTTTATCTTCCTCGCTCAGAAGCCAACTATAGAAAGGAAGGTTGGTTGTGTAAGCGTCTTTGTATTGGTTCTGAAGCTTGTCCAGTCGCACTTTCTTATTGCTTGTTTTTATTTTCGCTTGGTCATTTTCAGTATCCAGTTCTTCATATTTATCTTGAGCCTCAATATATTTATTTTTAGCAAGATTGATTTCTTTAATTTTTTCCAACGCTTCTTTGTGCCTGCTTTCTTCTGCCTTGTCTCTGTAATCTCCGTATGTCTTCACCCCCTCTTCTATTTTTTCTATTTCTGATTTTAAATTCTTCAATTTTTCATCATCTTTTCCTGCTATATTTTCGTATTCTTTCTTAAGTTTTTTCGCATCAATCTTATATGTAGGAAGAACGGTTTCTG